>PNLC01000025.1 GCA_013822885.1 Bradyrhizobium sp. | reverse complement strand
GCAACTCTGCCTTGAACATGTCGGTGCGGCGGCAATCATAGGCGAGCGTTGCCAGCGCGCGCATGGTCGGGAATTTTCCGATGTTGACGCCGTAATCGGTTTCCAGCCCCCAGATCGCCACCAGAACTTCGCCGGGTACGCCATAGGCTTGTTCGATGCGCCCAAGCACCGAGCCGTATTGTTTGAGCATGTTGGCGCCGCGCGTCAGCCGCGGCGGGACCATGCGGCCGGAAAACTCCTCGAAGCTTTGTGTAAAGACTTTTTGCGACTGGTCCCGGGCCAGCACCGTCTTGTCGAAGTTGACGCCGGCCAGGCCGGCCTGAATGGCGGATGCCGAAATACCTTTGGCGGCGGCTTCCTTCTTGAAGTCATCGAGCCAGGTTTCGAACGAGCCGGTACCGCACGGCGCGGCGAGGGAGGGCGCTGCGACGCTCAGCAGCAGCGCACTCAGCATCAACGCGCGGATGGAAAGGCGAGAGGTCATCGTGTCGTTCGCTCCAGGATCGATACGCCGTCGACGATAGTGTCGAAACCGCACCGAATGTTCGAAGCAAGAACGGCCAAAGCAAGGCTTCCCATCACGTCTGCGGATGCAGTTCCGTCCGCAAGGTCAATTCGCCGTTAACCTGCCATCAGCGCGCGGCTGTGCATTTCCCAATGTCGAACCGCCGGTCAGCAATCGACCGGCGGTTTTTGGAGTCGTGTTCCACCCGCTACTTCTGCCGCCACGGGAACAGGTTGGCCGGGAAATCGGCAGCGGGCTTGCGCTCGCGGTGCGCGCGGGGCGGCAACGGCTGCGGATTGAGTTCCGGTTCGATCGTCTGCCGATAGAGATGCCAGGTCGCATGCCCGAGCAGCGGGATGACGACGGCAAGGCCGAGGAAGAACGGCAACGATCCCGCCACCAGCAGCACGGCGACGATCAATCCCCAGGCGGCCATCGGCACGGGGTTTCGCGCCACGACCCGCAGCGAGGTCACCATCGCATCGCCGGCGCCGGCGTGACGATCCAGCATGATCGGGAACGACACCACGCTGACACAGAGTGCGACGAGGGCGAACAGGAAGCCGACGCCGCAGCCGACGACAATGAGCCACCATCCCTGACGCGTCGTCAGCACGCGCGTGACGAAATCGGATATGCCGCTCGCGCCTTCATAGCCGAACGCGGCGATATAGATCGCCTGCGCGGTCGCCACCCAGGTCACGAACAGCGCCAGCAACAAAGCGCCCAGCCCGAGCATGGCCCCAAACGACGGTGAGCGCAGCACGTCGAGCGCATCCCATGCGGTCGGCTGTTCGCCGCGCTCGCGGCGGCGGCTCAGTTCATAGAGACCGATCGCGGCGAACGGACCGAGCAGGGCAAAGCCGGCGGCGAGCGGAAACAGCAGCGGCAATATCGAGTAGCCGAGCACGGTGCGCGCCAGCACCAGTCCGAGCACGGGATAGATGATGCACAGGATGATGGCGTGGCTTGGTACGGCCTTGAAATCTTCCCAGCCGCGCCGCAGCGCCTCATGGAGATCGGAGAGTACGATGGTTCGGATGACCGGCGCGCTGGCGGTCTCCGGCCCGCTCGGCGCCATTGATGTGACATTGCCGTGATAGGTAGCCATGGTCGCTGCTCCCTCGCGGTCGCATCGCGCGCCAAACGAAAGACGCGCATGCGCCGTTCATAAAACGATCACGATCAGGCCAGACGCGAAGATGATGGAACTGGCCATGTCGCGAACTGAACCGACAGCGTACTCCCAAACAGGGGCAAACGCACTCACGCTTCAGTGAATGTTACATTGGCAAGTCACATTCGGCTGGCTAAACTCGTTAATGATACCGGCGTGGTACTGCCGGTCAAACAGTGCCGCCAGAGACTTGAGACGATCTTCTTGCTTCTTGGGACGATCTTCTTGGGACCATCTTCAAGTCACCCCCCTTCAGTTTATTGGGAGCGAACGATGAGCATTTTCGGAAAAATAATGGGCGCAATTTTCGGCACCAAGGCGGATGCCGCACCGGCCGGTGGCGGCGCGGCTGCGGGCGCGGGATCGTCCGCTGGACCGGCGGGCGGATCGGCAGCAGCGCCGGCCGCGACTGTCGACGTCGCGCCGATCCTGGACAAGGCGGTTGCCGCCAAGGGCGAGAAGTTGGCGTGGCGTACCTCGATCGTCGACCTGATGAAGGCGCTCGACATCGACTCCAGTTTCACTGCGCGCAAGGAGCTGGCGAAGGAACTCGGCTATACCGGGGACAGCAATGACTCCGCCAGCATGAACATCTGGCTGCACAAGCAGGTCATGACCAAGCTCGCGGCCAATGGCGGAGTGCTGCCGCCCGATCTCAAGGACTGACGTTCGTCAGGTTTCGATAGGCAAAGGCCCGCGGAGACGCGGGCCTTTCCACACCGTCAGATCGGCAAAGTCCGGGTTCTTGCGCAGATAGTCGACCACGAAGCCGCAGCCGGCGATGACCTTGCGTCCGTCGGCGCGGATCAATTCGAGCGCGCCCTTGACCAGTTCCGAGGCAATGCCGCGGCCCCGCAGGGCGTGCGGCGTTTCGGTATGGGTAATGATAACCGCCGCAGGGGTGACCCGATAGTTTGCGAACGCCACCGTGCCTTCGATGTCGAGCTCGAAGCGGTTTTGAGCCTTGTTGTCGCGAACGGCAGCCATGTGGAAAGATTCCCTGTAATTCCTCTTGGACATGTAGGGGCGCAAGCCAGGCGATGCAAACTGCAAGGAGCGCGGGAACCGCCCGCCAGGGCCTGCAACCGTTTGGCGCGGCGCAATAAGTCGCCGTGCCAACAGGTCATGCGTGCAATATCGCGCGTGGCGGGTCTTGCAGCCGAAGACAATGTTCCTACGTCTTCTCCAAGACATACGCCTCCGATGCGGCCTGATCTGGTTCGATATCGGAATTGTCGTGATCGCGGGCCGCTGACGTATGCCTCTTTGCAAGGGAGGTTTTACCATGTCGGACTTTCGCTTTTTCCGTACGCATCGATCGTGGGAGGACTGGCTGGGCATGCTGCTCGGCGTGGCGATCGTGGTTTCGCCGTGGTTTCCGTTCTCCAGCCACGACGTGATGGACTCCGAACGCAGCACCATGATCCTCAATACGTTCGTGGTTGGTATGCTGATCTTCGGGCTCGCCCAACTCGAATATGTCGCACTGCAGCGTTGGGAGGAGGTAGGACAGATCGTGCTTGGCCTCTGGCTGATCGCGTCGCCCTTCATCTTCGGCTATTCCGGCGACGAGATGCTTCGCATGTGGCACATCGCGCTCGGTGGATTTGCCGTTCTCCTCGGCGGGCTACAGCTCTGGCAGGATTGGCGGCTGAGCGATCAGGATCTGGCCAATCATTCGCAGTAGTCCATTCGCGATGGCCAGCCAGTCTTG
The DNA here is from genome assembly GCA_013822885.1 of Bradyrhizobium sp. Lineage (GTDB taxonomy): Bacteria > Pseudomonadota > Alphaproteobacteria > Rhizobiales > Xanthobacteraceae > Bradyrhizobium. The sequence continues at coordinate 15,961 of PNLC01000025.1, read as the reverse complement.
CGGCCGGCCCTCGCTGAAAGTGCTAGTTTCTGAGTGAAGCGGCGAGGATGCTGCGGACCGACCATGGCGTTCCGTCAGCGGTGCCCTTGATGTCGTCGATCTTCCACTGGTCCTCCTCCCGGACGAGATGATAGCGCACGGTCTGGTCGGTCGGCTTGGGCCGCGGGCCCTGGTGGCCTTCGATGGTGACGGCGATCGCTGTCTTGTCCCCTTCCTGCTTTTCGACGGTCACCCTGAATGATTTGACGTCCGGGTCCTGCGAGTTGGTGACGGGATCGAAATCGATCGGCCCGGCTTCGCCCTTGCGTGTGCGGGCCTCCGCCCTGGCCCAGAGCGCCGCGAGCGACTTCGACAGGTATTTGCTGCGCGCGACCTTGTTGCCGACCACGAAGTTGCCGCCGGAGTCACCCTTGCCCTGGCTCGCGCGGGTGTAGATTCCGGTGACGACGTTTGCGGGATCATCTGCCGGCGGCTTGGCCAGCGCTGCGTGGGGCAAGGCGGCGGCAAGCAGGGCGGCAGTTCCCGACAAGATCAGTTCTCGACGGCCAATCATTCGATTCCTCATTTCGGTGGTGCAGGGGTTATGGACGGCAATGCCTGGCTGGATCATGGTGATGCTTGCAACGCTCGGGGGAGAAGATTATGGCCAATGAAAAAGGGCCGAATATCAAGAAGAAGCAGAAATGCAAGAATTGCGAGGGCAAGGGGCTGCTGAAGAAGGGCGACAGGGTCGTCAAATGCCAGCGCTGCAAGGGGACAGGCGTGCGCTGACGTCTGGCCGCGGTGGATTTGAGCTGGCGCCGGGCCTTCTGCTATCGTCGGAATGAGGTGTTTGATGTCTGTTTTGCATAACGTAGTGGTAGGGTAGCCGTGACCGAGGCCATAACGAATGCCGTCCCGCGCGGGCTGGCGCGGATGTCTAGCCGGGTCATGAACCTCGCGCATATGCTGACCCAGAATGCCCGCCGCCACGGCGAGCGGACCGGCTTCATCTGGGGCGACAGGTCGTGGACCTGGCGCGAGATCGACGGCCACGTCTCGGCGCTGGCGGCGGCATTGGCGGCGCGGGGTGTCGTCAAGAGCGACCGCATCCTGGTTCATTCCAAGAATGGCGACGAGATGTTCTGGTCGATGTTCGCGGCATTTCGGCTGGGCGCGGTCTGGGTGCCGACGAATTTCCGCCTGATGCCGGACGAGGTCGCCTATCTCGCCACCGCCTCCGGCGCGAAGGCATTCCTGTGCCATGGCGACTTTCCCGATCATGCCAGGGCCGCGGCCAATCCCGCGCTCGAATTCATCTGGCGGATTGGCGAGGGCAGTTTTGGCGAGAAGTCGGTGAGCGGGGCGATCGCCGATCATGCGGGCGCCAGGGTTGAAAACGTCGCGGTCGATTACGACGACCCCTGCTGGTTCTTCTTTACCTCCGGCACCACGGGACGTTCCAAGGCGGCGGTGCTGACGCACGGGCAGATGGCCTTCGTGGTCACCAACCATCTCGCCGACCTGATGCCGGGCACGACGGAGACCGATGCCTCGCTCGTGGTCGCACCGCTCTCGCATGGCGCCGGCGTGCACCAGCTCGTGCAGGCCGCGCGCGGCGTGCCGACCATTTTGCTGCCGTCGGAAAAGTTCGACATCGCGGAAGCGTTCCGGCTGATCGAGAAACACCGCGTCAGTAACATCTTCACCGTGCCGACGATTCTCAAGATGATGGTCGAACATCCTGCGGTCGACAAATATGATCATTCCTCGCTGCGCTTCGTGATCTATGCCGGCGCGCCGATGTATCGCGAGGACCAGAAGGCGGCGCTGAACAAGCTGGGCAAGGTGTTGGTTCAGTATTTCGGCCTTGGCGAGGTCACCGGCAACATCACGGTGATGCCGGCCAATCTGCATGATATCGAGGACGGACCGCAGGCCCGGATCGGCACCTGCGGTTTCGAGCGCACCGGCATGCAGGTCTCGATCCAGGGCGATGACGGGCGCGAGTTGAAGCCGTTCGAGACCGGCGAGATCTGCGTCATCGGGCCTGCGGTATTCGCCGGCTACTACGACAACCCCGAGGCCAACGCGAAGGCGTTTCGCGATGGCTGGTTCCGCACCGGCGATCTCGGCCATATGGACGAAGAGGGCTTCGTCTACATCACCGGCCGCGCGTCGGACATGTACATCTCCGGCGGTTCGAACATCTATCCGCGCGAGGTCGAGGAGAAGATTCTCACTCATCCCGCGATCGGCGAGGTCGCGGTGCTCGGCGTGCCCGACCCGTTCTGGGGCGAGGTCGGCGTCGCCGTCTGCGTGGCGCGCGAGGGCGCCGGCGCGGTGACCGAAGCGGAGCTGGCGGCGTTCCTTTTGCCGAAGGTGCCGCGCTACAAGATGCCAAAACGCTTCTTCTTTTGGGAGGCGCTGCCGAAATCCGGCTACGGCAAGATTCCGAAGCGGCTGGTGCGTGACGAGCTCGAGGCGCGCGGTCTGCTCGACCTCGTTGCGAAGTCGACGGGTAGCTGAAGCGATGCGCAGCATTGCCCAGCCCGGTGCAGCGCTGCCGGAGCGTATTCAATGGGTTGAGGCGCGGGGCCGCGCGTTTTCGTTCACGCTTGCCGCGGGGCTTCCGTTGCTGGAGGCCGCGCGCCGCGGCTTTGCGGAAGCAGGCTTTGCCGGCGGCGTGCTGAACATGCGGGGAGGGGCGCTCGGGCCCTTTGCCTATGTGATGCCGGCGCTGTCGAAGACCGGCGCCAACGCCGCGTTCTACAGCGACACGTTCCGGCCCGCGGGCATCACGCGTCTCAAGCTCGGGGCGATGACGCTCGGCGAGCGCGATGGCGCGACGTTCTTCCATTGCCACGCGCTGTGGACCGAGACCGATGGCGATCTGCACGGCGGTCACATCCTCCCCGAGGAGAGCATTGTCGCCGAATCGTTCGAGGTGGAGGCGTTCGGCATCGACGGCGCGATGTTCGTTGCCGAGCCGGATCCCGAGACCAATTTCAAGCTGTTCGGACCGGTGGCCCGCGCGGTCACGGACGCCAACACGACAAGCCGCGCCTTTGCGCTGCGGCTGCGGCCGAACCAGGATCTCGCTGTCGCGCTGGAGGGATTCTGCCGGCAGCACGGCATCCTGCGCGCGCGAATTCACGGCGGCGTCGGCTCCACCATCGGCGCGCATTTTTCCGACGGCCGCAGCGTGGTGCCGTTCGCGACTGAACTTGCGATCAAGACGGGTGCAATCGCGCCCGGCGCCGGCGGGACGCTGAACGCGGAGCTCGATATCGCACTGGTCGACTATCTCGGCGGCATCGCCGAGGGCCGGCTCGTGCGCGGCGACAACCCGGTGCTGATGACGATGGAACTGGTACTCGAAGTGCTGTGAGTCTGCCGTGGCTTTTGGGCGAGGTCAAAGGCGCAACTGCGCCGCACCCAGCGGCTCGCCATCGCCAACGGTATCGTCCGGCGCGGTGGACGTGCGAAGCGCAGCCTCGGGCGGGCCATCGCGTGGCCCGCTGGCTTTTGCCCACTCAAGCGCCTGCTGCCTTCGCAGGAGCGGGTCACCCGCTTTCGCGGGTGACGCTGGTTGGAAAAGGATCGGGCCCATGTGGTTCGAGCCGTATCACCTGAAGTGATAGTTCACCCCGACCTTGATGGTGTGGAATTCCAAGTTGCTGGAATCCAGGGGGCCACCCAGAAGGTTGTAAGTCTCGCCACCTAGACTGGTGTACATGTATTCGGCCTTGGCCGACCAACTCGGCGTGAACAGGTATTCGAGGCCACCACCGACGGTGTATCCGGAATGGGTCTGACTATCCGAAAACGTCTGCCCCAGCACTGAAATGGACGCCTCGTTGTTGGCCCACGCGTAGCCGCCCTTGGCATAGATAAGAGCCGCGTCCATCGCGAAGCCGGCGCGCCCGGTCACGCTTCCGAATGCGTTGATCTTGTTTTCCGTTGTGAACAGGATTCCGCCGAAGTCCTCGGTGATGCTGTCCTTGAAGCTGGCGCCGGCGGCGTCGACTTCGATACCGAATACAAACTGGCTGCCGGGGAATTGCCAGTTGTAACCAACCGTGCCGCCGCCGAAACCACCGCTGGCATCGCTATCGCCGCTTCCCCAGCCATAGCCGCCCATCGCACCGATATAGAAGCCGGACCAGTTATACGCCGGAGATACCATCGGAGGCGGGGCCTTGGTGTAAGGCCGCGCTTGCATGTCGGCCGCCGAAGCCGCCGTCGCGACCGAAAGCAGAGCGGCAGCTAAAAGTAGTCGATTCATAATTGTATCCCCATAAGTTGAACGGTCGAGCAGCACGTGGCCCCATAGCGAACAGATCGCACCCGAGAGGTGGCGGATCTCTTGAAGTGAGCGGTGGATGCGCCCCGAGAGAGTCGTCTGCAAGCGACGTTGTGCGGATTTTTTCCAACTACGCTCGCTATTAACCATACGTTTTGTACGGCGGCGAAAGTTGGACCGAAGCGAGACGGGGCATTGGCGGGGTCAGGTTGGTATTTCGACAGCGATGCGGCGGCGTACGTGACCGGCATGCGACGAGAAACTGACAGCGTTGTTGTGGTCTGCGTCATTGTGAGCCAATGGACCGGCAAGGTGATGCCCGATGAGACGCTCCGCAACCAAGATCGTTGCGCCAAAACAGATCGTCATGGCCGCATCTCTGGAATACTGGGTCGTCCCCCGGAGCTATCATCGGGTGGCGGCTGCTTGCTGTTCACCGTTTCTCGTAGTATGTTAGCGCCATGATCAGGACGTGGCGGAATTCGGCGAGCCGCAAGGTTTGGAGTGGTGAGCAGCCGAACCAGTTCCGCGGACTCGATTTCGACGCCGCAATTGATCTGTTGCTGGCGCTGAACATTGCCAACTCGCTGAACGATCTTAGCCCCTTGAAGAGCGTCGGCTTACACAAGCTCAAAGGTGACCGCAGGGGGCAGTGGGCGATGTCGGTCAACGACCGCTGGCGAGTTTGCTTCGAATTCCGCAAGGGTGACGCCTACGAAGTCGAAATCGTAGATTATCATAAAGGGTGAAGACCATGGCTCCCGTTATACATCCCGGCCGGCTGCTGAAGCGCGAAATGGCTGCGCGAAACCTTAGCGCCAACCGGCTAGCGCTCGATATCGGGGTGCCGTCCGGTCGCATTACCGATATTCTCAATTTTCGTCGAGCGATCACAGCTGATACGGCGGTGCGGCTCGGGCGCTATTTTGGCAATAGAGCTCAGTTTTGGCTGGACCTGCAAGGGCAGTATGACATCGGCGTAGTCGAGCGGGAGAAGGGCTCGGAGATCGCGAAGCGCGTCAGGCCTGCAGACGCAGCTTGAGCATCCTTGGCAGTTGTGTCCGCTGCGGACGAGCTTGCGAACCTCGACGTGATGTCGAGATCGATCGTGCCGACGCATGTCCCTCATGGAAAGTCGCCATCTAGGATTGTGTGAAACTGCCTGTATAACCATAGCAAACGGTTTTACTTCTCCGGAATCCGACCCATGGCCTCACGGCGGAACCGCCCGATCAATCTGCCGGCACCGTATCTCAAGCGCATCTGGCTCGAGCCCTCGCGGATCACCGATCGCGAGGCCTATCCGTTCTGCCTGCCGCTGCTGCGCGACGATTTCGAACTGCGTTTCGATCGCGCGATCACCATCATCGTCGGTGAGAACGGGACCGGAAAATCGACTCTGCTCGAAGGCATCGCGGTTCTCGCGGGCTATGACGAAGCCGGCGGCGGCAAGGGATATATGCCGGTCGATCACACCGAGGCGCTGGAGAAGATGGGTGGAAGGCTTTCGTCAGCGCTTCGCGCCAGTTGGCTCCCGAAGATCACCAACGGCTGGTTCTTCCGTGCCGAGAGTTTCTTTTCGGTCGCGCGTTACCTGGATAAGGCCGCCCTGGATGACCCGTTTCAGCCTCCGCCGCCTGACCTCCTCTCGCACTCCCACGGCGAAGGCTTTCTACGCTTCTTCGAAGAGCGTTGTCAGCGGCAGGGCATCTTCATCTTCGACGAACCGGAATCCGCGCTGTCGCCCGCGCGCCAGATCGCATTCCTGAAGCTGATGCGGCGGATGGAGAACATCGGCCACTGCCAGATCATCATGGCCACTCATTCGCCCATGCTGATGGCGTTCCCGAACGCCGCGCTGCTGCGGCTGACCAAATACGGGCTGGAGCCGGTGACGGTGAAGGACACCGATCACTACAAGGTCATGCGCGAGTTCTGCGAGGACCCGAAGGGCTTTGTGGAAGCGGCGATGGAGGAGTGAGGCCGAGGCGCCGTAGCAGTGGGCAGGGCGAAGGGAAGCCCACCATTGTCGCCGGCACAAGCCAGGTCGTGCCGTGATGCAATGCCTGCCGATTTTCGCTCGCTGAGCGACCCAGGCCGGGTCCGACTGTGCTATACTATCGACGGAACAAGGGAACACAGGAGGTCACCATGCCTCATACCCTGGTGCCCAGTGATCGCGTCGAGCATGTGAGCGTCTACGGACGCGACGGCAAGAAGCTCGGTTCGATCGAACGCCTGATGCTCGACAAGGCCAGCGGAACGGTAGCCTACGCCGTCATCAAGACCGGAGCGCTGCTCGGCAGCCACCATCATTGCCCGATCCGGTGGGACGCCCTCCGGTTTGACCCCGCGCGTCAGGCCTACCAGACCGACGTGACGCCCGAAGACCTGCGCGCGGGTCCGTCAGAGCTCGATGACGACACCTTCGACTGGGGCGACCGGTCGCGACCGCATCCGCATTACTGGACGGTGTAGCCAGCTGGAAGGCGTAACCCGTCGCGCGGCGCGGACACGCCAACAAAAAGCCCCGGAAAACCGGGGCTGATCTTGCTGGAGCGTGGTTGTCCGTCGCCGACCGGTTCGGGACAACCACGATGGTATCTCACTTGAAATGATAGTTGACGGCAACCTTGACGGAACTGAATTCGGCGGTACCGGAATCGAACACCAGGCCACCCAAATTATAGCTCTGGCTGTCGAGGTGCGTGTACATGTACTCGGCCTTGGCGGACCAGTTCGGCGCGAACATGTATTCGACGCCGCCGCCGATGGTGTATCCGGAATGGATCTTGCTATCCGAGATGGTAGCGCCGAGCGCGGTGGCGGAGATCTTGTTATCAACCCAGGCATAGCCGCCCTTGGCATAGAACAGCGCCGCATTTGCCGCGACGCCGACACGGCCGGTCACGCTTCCAAGTGCGCTGATCTTGTCTTCCGCTGTGACTACCAGCGCGCCGAAAGTAGCCGTCGCGCTGTCCTTGATGCTGGCGCCGGCGGCATCGACCTCGATACCGAACACGAACTGGCTGCCCGGGACCTGCCAGTTGTAGCCGATCGTGCCACCCCCGAAACCGCCGCCGTTTTCGCTGTCAAAGGCATAGCCGCCCATCGCGCCGATATAGAAGCCGGACCAGTTGTACGCCGGGGACACCGGCGGCGCCTTGGTGTAGGGCCGTGACGCGAGATCGGCGGCCGAGGCTGCGGTCATCAGCGAAAGCAGACCCGCGCCTGCAAGAAGTAGTCTCTTCATTACTTATCCCCTGTAGTTGAGGACCTGGAAAAACCATCTCGCGGCCCGGCTTTCAAGTCTTGCGCCACAGTGGGGTACCTTTTTGGTCAAGGCTGAGACACTAGTGCCACACCTACGTACCTCATAAGTTGAAAGATGCTCGCAAGAGTTGATCGGACTTAGGGGCTGGTAGCGGAGCATGGGGCGACCGCTCGCGAGCCTACCGCACCCGCACTATTGGATGGTGTAGGACAAGCCATTCCCGAACTGTGGATCGGCAGGGACGCCGCGCCTACACCTACACCGTCAGCCCATCGCTTGCAGGTACGAAGGGCGACGGACGCCAAGAGAATTTGTGGGATAGAACAACCTAAAAGCGATTGACAGGAGGCTGGCGTGTTAAATTCGCCATTGCCGATTCGCTGAGGAGCACCTTTCATGCCCGTCCAGTTGCCATACTTGAGCAGTTACAAGAATGTCCCAGCGCTATTCGACAAAATCGCCAGCGCCAAAATTCCGGAGACGTTTCACCACCAATTCTTGCAGGATACAATCGGCCTCAAGTCGACGAGCGATCGTCCGCTAATTCCATTCCTGCGCAGCCTTGGTTTTATCGACACCGCCAATAAGCCGACGCCGAAGTACAGTCTATTAAAGGGCTCAGAGGATCAGCGAAGAACGGCAATAGCCGAAGGCTTGCATAAGGCGTACGGACCGCTCTTTGATAGCGATGAAAAGGCGTGGGAGCACACGGGTGATAGGCTACGGAGCTTGGTCTCACAGGTAGCCGGGACCGATGAAGATATGACTGCTCGGATTGCGAACACTTTCGCGGCGGTGGCAAAGCTTGGCGACTTCAAGTCCATGCCGAAGGAAGATACCAAGAAAGACGCGAAGGAAAATGCAGAGGGCGACGAGGTCGAGCACAGCATTGGCCGAAAGGTGAAAGGCCTACGAACGGAGTTTCACTACAACATCCAAGTGGTATTGCCATCAAACGGTACTGAGGAAACCTACCTCAATATCTTCAATGCCGTCCGCAAGACATTCCAATGAGCCTCGATTCAACGGCTTCCTTGTTTGTTATGCTCGGCCAAACGGCCGAAAAGACGATTACCAAAATCGACACCGTGGTGCCGAAGGAATCCGTGATGATCTCGAAAGAGATCGACCTCGCCACCTTGGCACCGGATGTGGTTCGTCTGGCAGTCGCAGCGTCGGAGCCCTACAAGCTCTTTTTCGCGTTAGAGACTTACTTGCGAGATATGATCGTTGAAGTCCTTTCAAAGCAAGGACAAGAGCCAAATTGGTACGATAAAGTTCCCAAGGACGTACAAGACGAGATTGCCAAGCTCGAAGCGACGGAAGAGATGAAGAGCTGGATGTCTCTGGGGTCGCGGGACAAGTCGGCACTGATGACTTTACCCCAGTTGCTCAAAGTGATTGAGCAAAATTGGAAGGAGGGGTTCGACGACTTAATCCGTGACAAAGGGCTTATTCAAGAAGCGCGCCTCTTAGTACACTTGCGAAATACCATCTGCCACATGAGTGCCATCCCGGTTGAAGAGGTAGAGCGCATCAAGCAAACCATGCGAGACTGGTTTAGAGTGGTGGCCCCGTAACGGGAGAGCCGACGGATTTGAATGAAGCTCTTACTCTGCCGCCTCGCTCGCGCTGCTGTTGCTCTTTCTCGGCTTGCCGCTGGCCTTCTTCAACACCGGGGCCAGAAACTTCCCCGTGTAGCTCCGCGGCGCTTTCACGATGTCTTCCGGCGGGCCCCAGGCGACGATTTCGCCGCCGCCGTCGCCGCCTTCGGGGCCGAGGTCGATCACCCAGTCGGCGGTCTTGATGACTTCGAGATTGTGCTCGATCACCACTACCGTGTTGCCTTGGGAAACCAGCTCGTGCAGCACTTCCAGTAGTTTCGCGACGTCGTGGAAGTGCAGGCCCGTCGTAGGCTCGTCCAGGATGTAGAGCGTGCGACCCGTCGCGCGCTTCGACAATTCCTTGGCGAGCTTGACGCGCTGGGCTTCGCCGCCGGAAAGGGTCGTCGCCTGCTGGCCGACGTGAATGTAATCCAGACCGACGCGGTGCAGCGTCTTGAACGTCTCGCGGACGCGGGGCACCGCCTTGAAGAACTCGGCGGCTTCTTCCACCGTCATGTCGAGCACGTCGGCGATGCTCTTGCCCTTGAACAGGACTTCCAGCGTCTCGCGGTTGTAGCGTTTGCCCTTGCAGGTGTCGCAGGTGACGTAGACGTCGGGCAGGAAGTGCATCTCGATCTTGATGACGCCGTCGCCCTGGCAGGCTTCGCAACGGCCGCCCTTGACGTTGAAGGAAAACCGGCCCGGCTCGTAGCCGCGCGCCTTGGCCTCGGGCAGGCCGGCGAACCATTCGCGGATCGGCGTGAAGGCGCCGGTATAGGTCGCGGGGTTCGACCGCGGGGTGCGGCCGATCGGCGACTGGTCGATGTCGATGATCTTGTCGATATGCTCCAGCCCCTCGATGCGGTCATGGGGGGCGGCGCCTTCGCTGGCGTTGTTCAGCTTGCGGGCGATGGCCTTGTAGAGCGTGTCGATCAGGAGCGTCGACTTGCCGCCGCCGGACACGCCGGTGACGCAGGTGAACAGCCCGAGCGGAATCTCCGCCGAGACGTTCTTCAGATTATTGCCGCGGGCGTTGATGACCTTGATGGTGCGCCTGTGATTCGGCGGCTTGCGCTCGGGGATCGCCACTGACATCTCGCCGGTGAGGTATTTGCCCGTCAGCGACTTCGGGTTCTTCATGATCTCGGCGGGCGTACCCTGCGCCACGATGTGGCCGCCATGCATGCCGGCGCCGGGGCCGATGTCGAGCACGTAGTCCGCCAGGCGGATGGCGTCTTCGTCATGCTCGACCACGATCACGGTGTTGCCGAGGTCGCGCAGCCGCTTCAGCGTTTCCAACAGCCGCGCATTGTCGCGCTGGTGCAGGCCGATCGAGGGCTCGTCCAGCACGTAGAGCACGCCGGTCAACCCCGACCCGATCTGCGAGGCGAGGCGGATGCGCTGGCTTTCGCCACCGGATAGCGTGCCGGAGGCACGCGCGAGCGTGAGATAGTTCAGGCCGACGTCGAGCAGGAACGACAGCCGCTCACGGATCTCCTTCAGCACGCGCGTGGCGATCTCGTTCTGCTGGGCGTTGAGCGCCGCCGGCACGGTCTCGAACCACTCGCCGGCGCGGAGCACCGACATTTCAGAGATCTCGCCGATATGCTTGCCGCCGATCTTGACGCACAAGGCCTCGGGCTTAAGGCGATGGCCGTTGCATCCCCCGCAGGGGATGTCGGAAAAATATTTCGCCAGTTCCTCGCGCGCCCATTCGCTCTCGGTCTCGCGGAAGCGGCGCTCGAGGTTGGTGATGACGCCCTCGAACGCTTTCTTGGTGTCGTAGGAGCGGACGCCGTCCTCATAGGAGAATTTTATCTCGTCGTCGCCGGAGCCGGTGAGGAGCGCCGCCTGCGTCTTCTTCGGCAGGTCCTTCCACTTGGTGTCGAGCGTGAACTTGTAGAACTTGCCGAGCGCCGTCAGCGTCTGGATGTAATAGGGCGAGGACGATTTCGCCCACGGCGCGATCGCGCCCTTGCGCAGCGTCAATTCCTTGTCGGGAATGACGAGGTCCTCGTCGATATGCTGCTCGACGCCGAGGCCGCCGCAGGCAGGACACGCGCCGTAGGGATTGTTGAACGAGAACAGCCGAGGCTCGATCTCGGGGATGGTGAACCCGGAAACCGGGCAGGCGAACTTTTCCGAAAACAGAATCCGTTCCGGGCCGCTCTTGTCGTGAATCTTGGCGGTCTTCTTGTCGGACTTCTTCTCGTCGGCGGCAGCCGCAGGGGCGTCGGCATATTCGATGACAGCCAGCCCCTCGGCGAGCTTCAGCGCGGTCTCAAAACTTTCGGCGAGGCGCTGGCCGATATCCGGGCGGACCACGATGCGATCGACGACGACATCGATATCGTGCGGGAATTTCTTGTCCAGCGTCGGCGCCTCGGCGAGCTCATGGAAGGTGCCGTCGATCTTGACGCGCTGAAAGCCCTTCTTGAGATATTCGGCGAGCTCCTTCTTGTACTCGCCCTTGCGGCCGCGCACGACCGGCGCGAGCAGGTAGAGCCGGGTGCCTTCGGGCAACGCCAGCACGCGGTCGACCATCTGCGAGACGATCTGGCTTTCGATCGGCAAGCCCGTGGCGGGCGAATAGGGCACGCCGACACGCGCCCACAGCAGGCGCATGTAGTCGTAGATCTCGGTGACGGTGCCGACGGTGGATCGCGGATTTTTCGACGTCGTCTTCTGCTCGATCGAGATCGCCGGAGAGAGGCCGTCGATCTGGTCGACGTCCGGCTTCTGCATCATCTCCAGGAACTGGCGCGCGTACGCCGACAGCGACTCGACGTAACGGCGCTGGCCCTCGGCATAGATGGTATCGAACGCGAGCGAGGATTTGCCGGAGCCGGAGAGGCCGGTAAACACGACGAGCTTGTCGCGCGGAATTTCGAGATCGACGTTCTTGAGATTGTGCTCGCGCGCGCCGCGAATGGTTATCGCGCGCGACGCGGAGCCGGCGTTAGGTTGGCGCTTCGCCCTGAGCACTTCATCCATACGGCAATTTCCAGACGCGCGGGAAGACGCGTCACGTTGGGCGCGCATTGCCGGGCAGGGCCGGGATCAGACGCCGATGACTTAAAGTCGGAACGTAGGAAGAACGACGGGGGATTTCCAGTGCCGCGCGCGAATCATCAACTGATTGTTTTGTGCTCTGATTGTTGGCAGCAGCAGGCAGCAGTGCCGTACAAAAAAAAGGCCGGCGCAAGGCCGGCCTTTCGGTGTTCCGTTTGGTGAAAGCGAAGATCAGTATTTCGCGATGACCGGGCCACCCCAGCGATAATTGACGCGCACGGTGACGAGGTCGACATCCTGACCGATGTTGTCGACGCGCGAGAGCGCACCGACCGGCAGGAAGGGTCCCGTCGATGTCATCGCGATGTTGCGGTTGCCCATGAACAGATGGTCGTATTCGATTGCCATCGACCAGTTCGGCGAGAAACCATATTCGAGACCGACGCCGACGACTCCGCCCCAGCGGGTTTCGCTGGCGGTATCGAATCTCGTTCCGGCGGGAACGCCCAGCACGGTCGTATTGGTGATGCCGTCATACTTGTCGTCGGTGACAGCCGCGCCGCCCTTCACGTAGAGCAGGGCGTTGTTCCAGGCGTAACCGATCTGGCCGGTGAACAGGCCGAATGCCTGGATCCGCGAACGGTTGTCGGTCGCGCCAAACACCAGGCTGGTGTTCCTTCCGCTCAGGTCAGCCCAGTTTCCCTGCGCTTCAAGACCGAAGACCCAGGTGCTGGCCTGCCAGCGATAGCCGATCTGACCACCGGCAACGCCGCCAGTCGCATCGTGACAACCTTCGCCCAGTGCGGGAGCAACGATGACGCCGGCGTTGTTGTTGTTGTCCCAGCACTTGCGGCCCGAACCCCAACCGCCATTGGCGCCGATGTAGAAGCCGCTCCAGTCATACATGGCAGCGATCATCGGAGGCGGCGCTTTGGTATAGGGACGCGCAGCCATGTCAGCGGCCGCCGCGGGAGCCGCAAATGCGATGAGCGCAACCGAGCCCAGCAGGTACTTCTTCATTGGTGTGTCTCCAGTGCTTGTCCGCTTCTCGTTGGTCCCGAAGCGTTTCCGTTGGTGACGCGAGCGCCGCGCCGCCAGCCTCAATCCATACAGCGATTCAACCGGAAATACCGTCTCCCGGATGCAACACTCGCAATCGTCCGGATGCAACACTCGCAATCGTATTGCATGCAGCTAACGTAATGATTTAGTTACCATAATTAGTCACGTCGGGACTTTGCGGGGTTCCATCCGGGTTCCGTTTTCGGTTCCACGCCTCTCGCACAGGTAGTGGATCGGGCTGAGCCATAAGCAGCTGGAACAAAGCTGGAACATCGGAGGCGGCGATGCTATATGTGGATAACCGCAGGGAGCGCTAAGTCGGCCGGGCCTGCGAGCGTATAGGGTCCTCCCGGATGTCCGGAAGCGGGCGCGAAGGCTGATCAGGCGACAGGGCAGGAAGTAAAGGCGGCCCGCGAGTGCGGCCGGACCAGTGATCTTGCCTGTTATTTTGAGTGGAGAGCGGCGATGGCGGGAAGTGTGAACAAGGTGATTCTGGTCGGCAACCTCGGCAAGGATCCTGAAATCCGGCGGACACAGGACGGACGGCCGATCGCCAATCTGAGCATCGCCACCTCGGAGACCTGGCGCGACAAGAATACGGGTGAACGCAAGGAAAAGACCGAGTGGCATCGCGTCGTCATCTTCTCCGAACCGCTTTGCAAGGTTGTCGAGCAGTATTTGAAGAAGGGCGCCAAGGTTTACATCGAGGGCGCGCTGCAGACCCGCAAATGGACCGACCAGAGCGGCGTCGAGAAGTACTCGACCGAAGTCGTGCTGCAGGGCTTCAACTCGACGCTCACCATGCTCGACGGCCGCGGCGGCGGTGGTGGCGGCAGCTTCGGCTCCGATGATTCCTCCGGGGGTGATTTCGGCTCCGGCGGACCGGTCAGTTCCGCGCCGAGGCGCCCGGTCGCAGCCGGCGCCCGCAACAGCGACATGGACGACGATATCCCGTTCTGAGGCGGCGTCGCCGTCAGGGAAGACCGGAGTGCGCACCATGAGCCTAGCGCCGCTGCTGGAGGCCCCCGGGACTATCCCGCTGCACGCCTTCGCAGCGATGGCGGCGTTTGCGCTCGGCATCGTGCAGTTCGCAGCACCCAAGGGGACCTTGCCGCACCGGACCATCGGCTGGATCTGGGTATTGCTGATGTTTGCGGTCGCGATCAGCTCGTTCTGGATTCATGAGATCCGCCTGGTCGGGCCATTCAGCCCGATTCATCTGCTGTCGATCTTCGCGCCGATCATGCTTGTGCTCGCGGTGCTGTCCGCCCGCCGGCACAATGTCAGCGCGCACAAGAAGGCGATGGCGTCGATCTTCTTTGGCGCACTCGTCGTCGCCGGGGCGTTCACCTTCATGCCCGGGCGTATCATGCACGCGGTGGTTTTCGGCCACTAGGCCGGGCGGCCTGAAACGTCCCTTTGCGCGGTCCCGAAACGGCGGTTCCGGAGGGGCCGCCAGGGAGGGCTTAAGTCTCCCTTAAGTCCATGAAAAAACGAGCAGAAAAACAGCCGGTCAGGTGCGCTTCGGGGTGGTTTTCGGACCCCCGATGGGCTATATGATTCTCAGCTGAGAACTGACCGGATTTCCCTTTGTCTGACCCTGAAAATAACACCCCCGGCGAGCCGCCGGAGCCCTCTGATATTCGTCCCGTTTCCATCCTCGACGAGATGAAGCGCTCCTACCTCGATTATGCCATGAGCGTGATCGTGGCGCGGGCGCTGCCGGATGCGCGCGACGGGCTCAAGCCCGTGCATCGGCGCATCCTGTACTCGATGTATGAGCAGGGCCATACGCCGGACAAGAAGTACGTCAAATCCGCCCGCGTCGTCGGTGACGTGATCGGTAAATATCATCCGCACGGCGACCAGTCGATTTACGACGCGATGGTCCGGATGGCGCAGGATTTCTCCATGCGCGTGCCGCTGATCGACGGTCAGGGCAATTTTGGCTCGGTCGATGGCGATCCGCCCGCGGCCTATCGATATACCGAAGCGCGTTTGACCCGATCGGCGCTGGAAGTTCTCGGCGATATCGACAAGGACACCGTCGATTTCCAGCCGAACTACGATAACTCCGAGAGGGAGCCGTCGGTTCTGCCGGCGAAATTCCCGAACCTTCTCGTCAATGGCGCCGGCGGCATTGCGGTCGGCATGGCGACCAATATCCCTCCGCACAATCTGGGCGAGGTCATCGACGCCTGCGTGGCGCTGATCGACGACCCTGCGCTCGGCATCGACGATCTCATCAACATCATCCCGGGACCGGATTTCCCGACCGGCGGCATCATTCTCGGACGTCAGGGCATTCGCTCGGCCTATCACCTCGGCCGCGGCTCGATCGTGATGCGTGGCAAGGTGACGATCGACACCATCCGCAAGGATCGGGAAGCGATTATTGTCTCCGAAATTCCCTACCAGGTGAACAAGGCCACCATGGTCGAGCGCATCGCCGAACTGGTGCGCGAAAAGAAGATCGAAGGCGTTTCCGATCTGCGTGACGAATCCGACCGCGACGGCTTTCGCGTGGTCGTCGAGCTGAAGCGCGACGCGGTGGCGGATGTCGTGCTCAATCAGCTCTACCGTTTCACGCCCCTGCAGACGAACTTCCCGGCCAATATGCTGGCGCTGGACCAGGGTCGTCCGCAGACGATGAACCTGAAAGACCTGCTGACGCTGTTCATCGCGTTCCGCGAGCAGGTGATTACGCGCCGTACCAAATTCTTG
>PNLC01000024.1 GCA_013822885.1 Bradyrhizobium sp. | reverse complement strand
ACGGCGCCGATCATGGGCACCCCGACCTGCACGATCTCGCTTTCGCCCGCCTGCAGGGCGTTGAGGGCGTCGACACCGGTGGCATAAGGCCGTGCGATCGTGACATCGAGGCCATTCTTCTCGAAGAAGCCGCGCTCCAGTGCGATCGGCAGGCCGATCTGGTCGATCCCGGTCACCATGCCGGCCTTGAGTTTCGTCAGCGTTTGCGCGCCCGCCGGCGTCCAGGCAAGCGCGAGCGCTGCCGCAAGCATCACCAATCGTTTCATCGTCATCCTCCCTGTTTTATCGGCCCCACCGCAGTCACCCAGTACGGCCGGGCAACGGCGTTGAGGTCCGTTCGTTTGACACCACGCAGTTCGATCGAATGGTCATCGGTGCCGGTGACCCTTCCATATTGCTGGAACGCCAGGACGTGAAACCTCTCGGGCGTGAACGGGAGCTCGACCTGGACATTGACCTTTTCCGACGTGCCGCCGAGCTCGGGCGAAATCTTTCCGGGTGCGGCTAGGGTGAGCCAGAGCTGGAAGCCGGCCCACGCGGCGATGACGCCGAGGACGATGCGAAACTTGCTGGAACCCAAAGCTTCAGAGACAAGGTTCATGCTGCACGCACCATTTGCAATACTCGCGCCGACAGGCGCTTGAACTCGTCATCGTTGACGAGGTCGTCCCAGACACGGGGCCGCCGCAAGTCGACGTCCACCTGGTCGAGAATGCGTCCTTTCGACAGCACGACGACGCGATTGGCCAGAAAGACCGCTTCGGCCACGTCATGCGTGATGAAAACCACCGTCGGCCGGCGTTCCTGCCAGATCCGCGTCAGCTCCTCCTGCAATGTCATGCGGGTCTGCGCATCGACGCTGGCAAAGGGTTCGTCCATCAACAGCACCGCCGGATTGTTGGCCAGTGCCCGTACCACGCCGACGCGCTGCTGCATGCCACCCGACAATTCGTTGGGATACCGGTTGGCCGCATGCGAAAGCCCGGCAAGCGCCAGGTACTCCCGGGCGATCCGGTCGCGCTCGGCCTTCGGCACGCCGCGCATTTTCGGGCCGAAGCCGACATTGTCGAGCACGGTCTTCCAGGGGAACAATGCGAACGACTGGAATACGACGCCGCGTTCCGGGCCGGGCCCAACGACAGGTTTGCCATCGAGCAGAATTTCGCCGCCGGAATAGGGAATGAAGCCGGCGATCATGTTGAGGATCGTGGTCTTGCCGCAGCCGGACGGACCGACGACCGAAACGAACTCGCCCTGCTGGACGTCGAGCGAGACGTCGTGGACCGCCGTGACGTGCGCGCCCGCGTAAGGATCGAAATAGGTCTTTGCCAGGTTGCGGAGCGAGAGCGTCTTCATGATGTCACCAATCCCCAGCGCTGGCCGGTTGCGCGTTCAAGCGGCGCCAGGATCCAGGCGTCCACGATGTACCAGAGCAGGCCCAGGATGATCATTCCGAGCAGAATTTCAGTGGTGGAGCCGGCGCGACGCGCGTCGAACATCATGAAGCCGATCCCGCTGGTGCCGACGATGATCTCGACGGCGATGAGCGCGCGCCAGCCATAGCCAAGCCCGTTGCGCAGGCCGGTGATGATGTTGGGGAGAGCGCCGGGGAGTGTCACTTCCCACAGCACGCGCGCGGGCGATGCGCCCAGACTGCGCGCGGCGCGCGCAAGATCGCGCGGGACTGATTCCACCCCGAGAACGGTGTTGAGCACCACCGGAAAGAGCACAGTATAGACGATCACAAACGTCATCGTCGTCAGCCCGAAGCCAAACCAGATCAGGAGGATCGGAAGCCAGGCAATGTCGCCGATCGCCTGGAAAAACAGCAGGATCGGCCAACAGATGCGGTGCGCCCATCGGCTGGTGCCGATCAGAATGCCCAGTGGAATGCCGAGCGCCATGCCCAGCGCAGCGCCGGCGAAAAGACGGATCAGGCTGTCCTGCAGATAGTCAGGCAGAATGCCCTTGTAGGTCAGCGTCGCAAACGACTTGACGACGTCGAGCGGTCCAGGCAGGAATGCGCGCGGAAATACCCCGGCTTCGGTGACGGCTGTCCACAGCGCGACCACGGGAATGAACGGGACGATGGCGGCAAGCGCGGGCCATCGCTGCGTCAGCCGTACGTACCCGCTCCAGCATTGCAACCAGACGTTCATGCGCGCCTCACCATGCCCCAGCGCTCGATGGTCGATCGCTCGAGCGGAACCAGCACAAGGCGGTCGATCAACAGCCACAACACGCCGATCACGATCATGCCGAACACGATGACTTCGGTTCGATAGAAGTCACGGGCCACGAACAGCATGTAGCCGAGCCCGACATTGGTCGCGATCATCTCGGCTGCGATCAGGCCGCGCCACGCAAACCCGAGCCCGGTGCGGATGCCCGTGACGATGTTCGGAAGCGCGCCGGGTAGCAGGACCTCCGTCAGCAATGCCCAGCGTCCGGCGCCGAGCGAAGCCGCCGCGTTACGCACGGTGTGGGGAATGGTCTTCACACCGAGCAGCGTGTTGTAGGCCACGACGAAGAATACCGCGTTGAAGATCACGAACACGATGGCGCCGAAGCCGTAGCCGAACCACAGCGTCGCAATCGGGATCCACGCGATGCCGGCCAGGACCGAGAAGAAGCGAAACAGCGGCGTCAGGAAGGCGGCAACCCCCGCGCTGACGCCCATCGCAATTCCGAGCGGAACGGCCGTGACGATCCCGATCAGGGTGCCGAGGCCGACGCGCAGCAGGCTGGCGCCGACATGGGCGATCAGCGTGCCATCACGGATGGACTCGAGCGCAGCAGTGCCAACCGCGCCGACGGACGGAAAAACGCGCGGATTGATCTGGAACAGCGGCACGACGACGGCCCACACCGCCACAAGCGCCAGCAGCGGAGCGACGAACATCGCGGTCCCACTGAGCGAATTCAAGCTCCGCGCGATCCAAGGCCGCCGGGTTTTCGCTTCCGTCATCACCTGCACTTCATCTTCTCTTTGCCTTGGCGGTCGCGATCACGACGCCCCGATGGCGCGTGGGGCCGGAGGCTGCAGCCTTGTTGGAAATCTTGAATTTCGTGTAGCCGAGCACCCGCTCCATCGCGACCCGCGCCTTCTCGGCGTCACCCGCATCGATGGCGCGCGCTGCGGCCGCGTGGTTCGGCAGATTGTCCCTGAACCAGCCGGCGCTTCCGATCGCGACGACAAACACCGTGCTGAGGATGGTATCGATCGCGCCCCGGAAGCCCTGCAATACCGGGTTGTGCGTCGCGTCCAGTATAGCGAGATGGAATGCCTTGTCGGCGGCGGTCGCGCTGGCGTGATCCTTCGAGGCTTCCATCGCCGCGAGCGCGGCGTTGATCCGCTCTCGATCATTCCTGGTCGCACGCTGGGCCGCCAACGCAGCAGCAGCCGGCTCGATGATGGAGCGGACCTCCTGGATCGCCAGCAACAACTCGCGATCCGGCTCTCCCTGTCCGACCAGCCAACTCAGGACGTCGCGATCGAGAAGGCTCCATTGGTGTCGGGGCAGTACATGCGTGCCATGGCGCGGGCGCACGCTGACAAGCCCTTTAGCTGCGAGCGTCTTGACGACTTCGCGCACCACGCCGCGCCCAACACCAAAACGCGCTTCGAGGTCCGGTTCCGGCGGGAGCGTAGCGCCGACCGGAATGATATCCTGCGCGATCTCGCGGCCGAGCGTCGCAAGTACGGTCCCGATGCGGCCGGGCTTGATCGGCTTGTCCAACGCGTTCAGGCGCGACCTGGCCACGCAATCTCCTCCGTCCCTGCTTGTTTGCGCAGGTGAGCAGACCGCTTAGCACGCAAACGGACTTCCTGGCAATCATCGGATGTTTAACATCGGATGATTGCGTCTACCTTCCACGGAGCGAAGGGCTCCGTCTTTTAGAGTTAGGAGCTTACGTCTGCCGCTTGACGATCCCGGTCGGTGTCAGGCCAACCTCTTCGACGGCCGTTGCCTCGACAAGGACAGGCCAAAACCCCCCAGCGCATAGCGGCCGAGATGGACGTTGTGAAACATGCCACAGGTGCTGCCCGGCCCGGCGCGATAGTGCACCATCGGCGGAACGACGAGGCGGTTCTTCAAGGTCAGGCCGCGGACCTTGAACGGCGAGAACAGCAATGGGCGTGAAGGGTCGATGCTTTCCGTGACTGGGACCGCCATGTGTTTTTTTCCTGCTGGGTTCGGCCAGGTGCGCTACGTCGAGTAATTCTCCATTTTGAGACAGCGGTCCAGCAGGTTCGATGCAGTTCGTATTCGTGATGGATCGTCGCAGCTATCCTCGAAAGATTTCGACGGGGTGCGGGTAAACTACTTCCATCCATTCCCTGATTGTTGTCGCCTGCCTGTCAGCTTGGCCGGCTAGAGTGCGTCGCTGCAGACACGTGTTGCCTCTGGATTGTATCGTAGCGTTGGGATAATTTGCATTTCGTCGTTGCGAAGTATGTTGGGTCGGCGGCAATAACTGCTGGCATGCCTTTCGTTGGAGCTTCAGGATGGTCGCCCAGCTGACAAAAAACGAACGGCAAGTTGCGCTGCTTATCCTGCTCGCGATTTCCTTGTGGGGGATCGCGATGGCGGTTGCGGGGCGCGGCGACCCGCTCGGCGTTCACGGCGCCATCGTGCTGCTGGCCGGCCTCGGCGGCATCTTCGCCGTCATCTCCGGCTACTACGCACCAGAGCCTGACGACAGCCGGCTCGACCGCTATTTCGACGATCCCAGCCGGGCGGGAATCGTGCTTGCGATGGTCTGGGTCGTCGCCGGGCTTTTCGTCGGCGACTGGATTGCATGGCAGCTCGTCAATCCGAATCTGACATTCGATGCCGCCTGGTCGAGCTTCGGCCGGCTCCGGCCGGTGCACACATCCGGCGTGATCTTCGGCTTCGGCGGCAATGCGCTGATCGCCACGTCCTTCTATGTGCTGCAGCGAACCTCGCGTGCGCGCCTGCCGGACCAGTTGACTCCCTGGTTCGTCCTGCTCGGCTACAATCTGTTCTGCGTCCTCGCCGCAACCGGCTACCTGATGGGCGTCACACAGTCGAAGGAATATGCCGAGCCGGAATGGTATACCGATCTCTGGCTCGACGTCGTGTGGATCACCTATTTCGTCCTCTATCTGCGCACGCTGGCTCGCCGCAAGGAGCCGCATATCTACGTGTCGAACTGGTACTACATGGCCTTCATCCTGGTCGTGGCGATGCTCCACATCGTCAACAGCCTCGCCATCCCGGTTTCGCTCGGCCATGCCAAGAGCTATTCGGCGTTCTCGGGCGTCCAGGATGCGATGACGCAGTGGTGGTACGGGCATAACGCGGTCGCGTTCTTCCTGACCGCCGGCTTCCTCGGCATGATGTACTACTACCTTCCGGTGCGTGCCGGCCGCCCGATCTTCTCCTACCGGCTGTCGATCATCAGCTTCTGGGGCATCACCTTCATGTACATGTGGGCGGGATCGCACCACCTGCATTACACTGCGCTTCCGCACTGGGTGCAGACGCTCGGCGTGACGTTTTCGGTCATGCTGCTGGTTCCTTCCTGGGCTTCGGCCGGCAACGCGCTGCTGACGCTGAACGGCGCCTGGCACAAGGTACGCGACGACGCGACCCTGCGCTTCATGATGGTCGCCGCGGTCTTTTACGGCATCGTCACCTTCGAAGGCTCGTTCATGGCCATTCGCCCCGTCAACGCGCTGTCGCATTATACCGACTGGACCGTCGGCCACGTGCATGTCGGCGCGCTCGGCTGGGTCGCCATGATCACTTTCGGCGCGATCTACGCATCGGTGCCGTGGCTCTGGAAGCGCCAGCGGATGTATTCGCCCAGGCTGGTGGAGGTTCACTTCTGGCTCGCGCTCGCCGGAACGGTGATCTACGTCTTCGCGATGTGGAATTCCGGCATCATCCAGGGGCTGATGTGGCGGACCTACAATGAAAGCGGAACGCTCGCCTATTCCTTTGTCGACACCCTGATTGCGATGCGGCCCTATTATATCGCGCGCGCCATCGGCGGCTTGCTGTTCCTGATCGGCGCGCTGGTCGCGGCCTACAACATCTGGATGACGATACGGACGGCCGATCAGCCGGCCGACGAGCGGGTTGGCGATCGTCCGGTTGTTCCCGCGCTCACAGGCGTTTCCGCGCCTCAACCGGCGGAGTGAACCGGCATGTTCAACCTGCATTACCGGCTCGAGCGCAAGACCATCGGCCTGGTGCTGGGCATCATCGTCGTTGCCGCCATCGGCGGTGCGGTGGAGATCATACCCTTGTTCACGATCCACCAGACCGTCGAAGAGGCCCCGGGCATGCGGGTCTATACGCCGCTCGAGATCGCAGGCCGCAACATCTACATCCGCGAAGGCTGCTACGCCTGCCATTCGCAGATGATCCGGACGTTGCGCGACGAAGTCGAGCGCTACGGGCCTTATTCGCTCGCCGTCGAATCCAAATACGATCATCCGATGCTCTGGGGATCGAAGCGGACCGGGCCGGACATCGCGCGCATGGGCAACAAATATTCGGACGAATGGCATGTGCGACACCTCAACAACCCCCGCGACGTCGTCCCGGAATCGGTGATGCCGCATTATTCGTGGCTCGGCCGCACTGAACTGCGCCATGACGACCTCGGCGTTCATCTGGCGGCGCTTCGCAAGGTGGGCGTGCCCTATACCGACGACATGATCGCCAACGCGAAGTCGGATGCCTACGGACAGGCATCGCCCGATACACCGTTCGCCGAAGGGGTGACCAAGCGTTACGGCGCGGACACCAATGTGCGCGCCTTCGACGGCAAGCCGGGCGTCCTGACCGAAATGGATGCCATGGTCGCTTACCTGCAAATTCTCGGCAAGCTGACCGACGCCGCGCACAAACACGCCGCTGGAGGTTGATCATGGACCATGATTTTACCGTCTGGTTTTCGAAGTCGTTCGGACTGTTCTATCTGATTGCGCTTTCGGTCATCATCGTCGCCTACGCGTTCTGGCCGTCGAACAAGAAGCGGTTCGACGATGCGGCGCATTCCATCCTCGGGGACGAGGACAAGCCGTACAGGGATCTGCCGATCGGGGATCAGCCAAATGGGGACAAGAAATGGCGGTAGAGGAACGCGATCCCCATACCGGCTACATGACGACCGGGCACGAATGGAACGGCATCAAGGAATTGAACACGCCGGTGCCGCGGCCGGTCTATTTCTTCCTGATCGCAACGGCCTTGTTTTCTGTCGTCTACTGGGTGCTGATGCCGGCATGGCCGCTCGGTGTGACCTATACCAAGGGCTTGCTCGGCATCGATCAGCGCACCACCCTTAGCGAAAGCCTGGCGCAGGCGGCGCTTGAGCGCAGTGCCTGGTCCAAGCGTATCGAGGCTGAGAACTTCAAGCAGATCCAGGCCGATCCGCGATTGATGGAAAACGTGCGGCAGACCGGTCGGACGTTGTTCGGCGACAACTGCGCGCCATGCCATGGATCGAACGCGCAGGGTGGCAAGGGTTTTCCGAACCTGACGACGGCGTCATGGCTCTGGGGTGGCGATCCCGAAACCATTGCCGAGACCATTCGCGTCGGCATCAATTCGGCCCACCCGCAAAGCCGGAGTGCGCAAATGATGGCGTTCGGGCGCGATGGGTTGCTCAAGAAGGGCGAGGTCGACGACGTCGTGGCTTACGTGCGCAGCCTTTCCGATCCCGCCGCCGCGAAAGATGTGCCCGCTGCCAAAATCGAGGCCGGCAAGGCCGTCTTCGCCGCCAATTGCGTCACCTGCCATGGCGACAATGCCAAGGGCAACGTCGAGCTCGGCGCACCTGACCTGACGGACAAGTCCTGGATCTACGGCGGCGACGCCGAGTCGGTCTACGACACCGTGTGGGGCGGCCGGCAAGGCCACATGCCGAGCTGGGACGGCAGGCTGTCGCCGCTCGACCGCAAGATTCTCGCGCTCTATCTGTTCGATATCGGACGGAGGGATCGATGAGCGCGACCGGCGCCGCGACAAGGCCGATCCGGACAAGGGTCGTGGTTTGGTCCGCGATCGGCGCCGGGTTGTTGCTGCTGTTGGTCGCCAATTCGCACCTCGTCTATGTGGCCATCGTGTCGCAACCGGAATGCGTCGCGCATGTGCGCCAGGGCGAGGGCTCCGGCAGGGACGGCA
The DNA here is from genome assembly GCA_013822885.1 of Bradyrhizobium sp. Taxonomy (GTDB): domain Bacteria; phylum Pseudomonadota; class Alphaproteobacteria; order Rhizobiales; family Xanthobacteraceae; genus Bradyrhizobium. The sequence continues at coordinate 12,939 of PNLC01000024.1, read as the reverse complement.
AGTTCAGCGCGGCCCGATCGCCATGCACGCCGCGGTGAGAGAGCAGGGAGACCGATGATGTCGCCGATACCGGCCATTGTTCCGCCGCTGCCGCGCGCGCGGTCGTGGAACCGAAACGTCGCTCCCGCTGCCGCATTCGATTGGCTCAGGGCCGGCTGGCGCGACTTCACCATCGATCCGGCGGCCAGCATCAGTTACGGGTTGCTGGTGTTTCTGGTCTCCGTCGTCACCACCGTCGGCCTGTTCGCGCTGCGCTGGGACTTCATCCTGCTGCCGGCGTTTGCCGGCTTCATGGTGGTCGGCCCGATCATCGGGATCGGGCTGTACGAAAAAAGCCGGCGCATCGCCGAAGGCAGGCCGATCGGCCTGTGGCAGATGGTGTTTGTCAGGCCGGAGTCCGGCGGACAGGTGCTGTTCGCAGGCGTGCTGCTGTTCCTGCTGACGCTGTTGTGGATGCGCGCCGCCGTGATCGTGTACGCGCTGTTCTTCGGCCTGCGACCGTTTCCCGGTCTCGACCACATCATTCCCATGCTGTTCACGACGCAGGTCGGCTGGGCAATGTTGGTCATCGGCAGCGCCATCGGCGGCCTGTTCGCGGCCTTTGCATTTGCGATCAGCGCCTTCTCGATCCCGATGCTGCTGTCGGAGCGCACGGACGCGCTCACCGCCATGGGCACCAGCATGGGGCTGGTCTGGAACAATCTGCCGGTCATGTTGACCTGGGCGTCCATTATGCTGGTGCTGATCGTGATCGGTATCGCGACCGGATTGCTCGGAATGATCGTGATTTTTCCGGTGCTGGGACACGGAAGCTGGCACGCCTACCGGGCGATCCGGCCTGAGTCCTAAGCGCAGGGCGTTTGGAGTTTCTCCGATGGGTTGTTGCGCTCCCGGAGCGGAACTAACGGTGATGCCGCCGCGCGCAGGCGACGAAGAAGTCCTGCTCGCGAGCCGCGTGGTCGCCGACGGTATTCGCCAGACCAACCTCGCCGTGCCCGCGATCCACTGTGGCGCATGTATCCGGACCATTGAGAAGGCACTCGGCGGGCTTGCGGGCGTCGAAAGCGCCCGCGCCAACCTGTCGGCCAAGCGCGTGACGGTGAGGTGGCGCTCGAACGGCAGTCCGCCGCCGCTTGTCGAGACCCTGAAACAGGCGGGCTTCGAGGCCCATTTGTTCGACATCGATTCCGGCAGGGACGACGGCGCGTTATCCGAACTGATCCGGGCGCTTGCGGTCGCGGGGTTTGCCTCCAGCAACATCATGCTGCTTTCGGTGTCGATCTGGTCGGGCGCCGAGGCCGAGACGCGCGACCTGTTCCACTGGCTGTCGATGTTCATTGCGCTGCCGGCCCTGGCCTATTCGGGGCGGATATTTTTCCGCTCCGCATGGCGCGCGCTCAGGCACGGGCGGACCAACATGGACGTTCCGATCTCGCTCGGCGTGCTGCTCGCCTTCGGCCTGAGCGTATACGAGACGGTGCAGCACGGTCCGCACGCCTATTTTGATGCCGCGATCTCGCTGCTGTTCTTTCTGCTGATCGGGCGCACGCTGGATCATATGATGCGCGAACGGGCGCGGCAGGCCGTCAGCAACCTGGTCCGGCTCGCGGCCCGCGGCGCGTTCGTGGTGCAGGCGGATGGCACGCAGGCCTACCTTCCGGTCGAGGAGATCGAACCCGGCATGATCGTTGCGCTCGGCGCCGGGGAGCGGGTGCCGGTCGATGCGACCGTGAGCAAGGGGGAGTCCGAACTCGATGTTTCGCTGGTCTCCGGCGAGAGCGTGCCGCTGCATGCAACGGCGGGATCGGCGGTGCTCGCGGGCACGCTGAACCTCACCGGCCCGCTGACGCTGATCGCTGTGGCAAAGGCCGGCAACTCATTCCTCGCCGAAATGATACGGATGATGGAAGCGGCCGAGCAGGGCCGCTCCGGCTACCGCCGGATCGCCGACCGCGCGGCGGCGCTCTACGCGCCGGTCGTGCACACCGCGGCATTGCTGACGTTCGTTGGCTGGATGATCGCCACCGGCGACCTGCACAAGGCCATCACCATCGCCATTGCGGTCCTCATCATCACGTGCCCTTGCGCGCTCGGCCTTGCGGTGCCGATTGTGCAGGTGATGGCCGCGCAACGGCTGTTCAAAAATGGCATCATGGTCAAGGACGGTTCCTCGATCGAGCGCCTCGCGGAGATCGACGCTGTCATCTTCGACAAGACGGGAACGTTGACCTCGGCCGCGCCGCGCCTGGTTTCGAGGGGTGATATCGACGATGCGACCCTCGGTCTCGCGACCGCGCTCGCCTCGCACTCCCGGCATCCCTATTCGCAGGCGCTCGTCGAAGCCGCGACCGGCCTTGCGCCGTCACCGGTCGTGTTCGACGAAGTCACGGAAAAGGCGGGCTTTGGGCTGGAGGCGCGGTCGGGCGCGACCGCCTATCGGTTGGGGAAGCCGTCTTGGGCGCTTGAAGGCGCGGACTCTGCCGAAGATGCGTCAGTCGTTCTGACGCGGAACGGTCATTTGATGACCGGCTTCCACTTCGAAGACACCCTGCGCACGGATGCGGCCGTTGCCGTTGCCCGGCTGAAACAGGATGGCATGCGTGTGGAGATCGTTTCCGGTGACCGCGAGGCGCCGGTCGCGCACGTCGCCGCCGCGCTCGATCTTCCCTATCGCAGCGGCGTGACGCCAGCCGATAAAGTGGCGCGCATCGACGCGCTGTCTGCGGCGGGCCGGAAGGTCCTGATGGTCGGAGACGGGCTCAACGACACGCCGGCGCTCGGTGCCGCCCATGCGTCGATGGCACCGGCCAGCGCCTCGGACGTCGGACGGTGCGCGGCGGACTTTGTCTTCCTGCGGCAGAGCCTGCTCGCGATACCTTTCGCGGTGTCCGTCGCGCACGAGGCGAGGCGCCTGATCCGGCAGAACCTGGCGTTCGCGGTTGCCTACAACATCGTGGCGGTGCCGGTCGCTGTCATGGGCAATGTGACGCCGCTGATTGCCGCCGTCGCGATGTCGGCTTCGTCGATCCTGGTCGTCGCCAACGCGCTTCGCCTGAAGGGCAGGGAAGGGCTCGCGGCGAGCGCCGCCCCGGATACGGTGCCGGCGCCAGCCATGCTGGAGGCCGCCGAATGAAAGACTACTTTTACCTGATACCGATCGCGCTTGGCCTCGGCCTCGCGGGCCTTGCAGCGTTCATGTGGTCGCTCAAGACCGGGCAGTACGAGGATCTCGATGGCGCTGCCGAACGCATCCTCCATGAAGAAACAGACGCGCCCATCCGGACGACCAAGTCGGAGCGGTGATCCGCCAGTTCACATCGATGGTGCCGCGATACGGGTGGCATACATCTGATGAAAAATACCACGCATCAGCGGTCGGCGCAGTCGCCGGAGCTTTAATTAGTTCTACCCGATAACAATGTTAGCCCTGACGCAAATCGAAGGCGTAACCTGTCTGCCTAGTGGCAGTCAGGGGAGCCGCGTCATGACCGACCTCGAAGTCAAGTTGGAAGGATTTGAGACCCTCGCGACCGAATGCGATTTGATCGGCAAGCTGGCGACCGACAAGGCGAAACGCGAACTGTACCTGCGCCTCGGCCTGCATTACCGCGAATTGGCCGATGCGATGCGGAAGGTGATCGCCCTCAAGGCTGCCGCCTAGCGTGCTGGAGTTTCCTCGAGCAAAGAATTGAACGGCGCGGCGCATCACCGTCCGCGATAAACCGGCTGCCGGCGCTCGATCCAGGCGTTGATGCCTTCGCCGAGATCGCCGGTCGGCACCATGGCTGCGAACTGCTCGCTCTCGACCTGCAGCCCTTCGCCGATACTCATGTTCAGTCCGCGGGTGACCGCCGTGATGACGGCCCCCACAGCAAGCGGCGAATGCCTGACGATGCGGCCGGCCAGTTCGCGTGCCGTTGGCAGCAGCGCTTCGTGCGGCACGACAATGTTGACCAGCCCGATTTCCAGGGCCCGCGCTGGCGTGAAGGCATCGCCTGTCAATAGAAGTTCCAGCGCGCGCTTGCGCCCGGCGAGCCGCGGCAGCCGCTGCGTTCCGCCGAAGGTCGGCGGCATGCCGAGGTTGATTTCCGGCTTGGCGAAACGCGCCTTCTCGCTGGCGACGGCGAGATGCACGGCCTCGGTGATCTCGCATCCACCGCCGTAGGCCAGCCCGTTCACAGCGGCGATTACGGGCTTCCTGAACGCTTCGAGGCGCGCCGTCATCGCCTGTCCGCGCGCAACGAAGTCGCGCACGGCGGCATCGCGGCCGCGGCGAACGCTCTCGGAAAATTCGTGGATGTCGGCGCCGGCGGAAAAGGCGTGTTCGCCCGCACCGGTCAGGATCACGGCGCGCACGCCGGCGTCGGTCTCGACCGCGTCCAGCACCGCCATCAGGCGGTCGATCAGCGCGTAGTTCAGCGCATTGTGCTTGTCCGGCCGGTTCAGCGTGACCAGCGCGATGCCGTCGTTGATTTCGAGCAGGATAGGATCGGACATCGGGGGCTCCGCTAGGGTGTCTGGCTGCTTTCACCCTAGGAGCCGTATCGCATTGTGTATATTCACTGGGCAGTATACATACGCCGAATGGCACGGTCCGGTATCCCGACGCGAGAACGCATCATCACGGCGGCGAATTCGCTGTTCTACAATGACGGCATCCGCGGCGTCAGTGTCGACGCGGTGGCGGCGAAGGCCGGCGTCACCAAGCGCACGCTGTATTACCATTTCAGGAGCAAGGACGAACTCGTGGCGGCGTATCTCGCCGGCCGCGATCAGCCCAATCTCGCGCTGTTCAGGCAGTGGTTCAGCGAGGCCGATGACGGCCTGCCGGCGCAGGTCGAGCGCATCTTCCGCAATCTCGCGCGCTCGGCGCGGCACCCCAAATGGAAGGGCTGCGGCTTCCTGCGCACCTCCGCCGAACTCGCCAACCTGCCCGGCCATCCCGCCATCAAGATCGGCGCTGCCCACAAGAAGAAGTTCGAGGCGTGGCTGCGCGAGACTTTTGCGGAAGCCGGGATAGCGCAGGCGGCACAGCTCGCCCGGCAGATCCTGCTGCTGCTCGACGGCTCGTTTGCCGTCGTGCTGCTGCACCGCGACCCCAGCTACATGGAGACGGCGGGCGAGGCCGCGCATGCGCTGATCGAGGCGGCGTTGCCGGTGCAGGCGGGGGTTAGGAGGAAGCGGTAGGCGCAGTAGCCTGCCGGGCTATCGTGTCCCGGACGCGGTGCAGCGTGCAACGCTGCCCCGCAGAGCCGGGACCCACCCTTCTCTCGGGACGATGGACCCCGGACCAGCAGCGCATCACTTCGTGCTGCGCTGCATCCGGGGAACGAACCCGCCGCGCGTTCGCAGCATCTCGGCGACCTCATGGAGATCGGACACGACCGCCGCGCATCGTGCGCGCGACTCGTCCGTTGGCGTCACCATGTCAGGCACCATGATCGTGATGGCGCCGGCGGCGTGGGCGGCGGTCACGCCGTGGTTGGAGTCTTCCACCGCAACGCAAACTCGCGGGCTGAGGCCGAAGCGGGACGCCGCCAGCAGATAGAGGTCGGGGCTCGGCTTGCCGCGCGTGACGTCGTCGCGGGTCAGGACCGTGTTGAACCGATGCCGGATGCCGGCGAGCGTCAGATGCGCATCGGCGGTGCGTAGCGAGGAGGAGGTGACGATCGCCATCGGGCACTCGGCCGCCTGCAGCGCATCCAGCAATTCAACCGTACCCGGCTTCAGCGGCAGGCCTGCGCAGAGAAATTCATCGCGATTGGCGATGAAAGCCCTGCTGATCTCCGCGAGCGGAAAGCGTTCGCCGTAGCGCGCGTGCAGCATGGCCTCGCAGTCCGGACCGGGAAGACCTACCATAGCCTGGCACAGCGACGCGGTGTCGTCGGTGTAGCCATGCGCATGCAGCGCCGCGACCAGGCTGTCGTAATAGACCCGCTCGGTATCGAGCAGCGTGCCGTCCATGTCGAGCAGGACGGCGCCGACGTTCCACTGGCGATTGGCGTTCAAGCCTTTCACGTCGAAGCCTTCGAGCGAACGGCGGCCTTTCGCAGGCAGTCCGGGCACAGGCAATCGCTGCCGTCGAGCGGCATCGGCAGGCGAAACGCCTCGTCGCTGCACCAGCACGGTCCCGACAGGCTGCAGCCGAATTCGGTACCGCAGTTGGCGCAGGCCAGGCGGCGTGTGGCCTGATTTTCTGAGCGATTTGTCATGAACAGGGCCGGCATCCCTAAGCGGAATTAATCTCGGGTTCACGGTGAAGCGCGGTACACTCCGCAGGCAATATACGCCCGCGAAACACCCAACGGAAATACACGCTCGCAGGGACGACAACCTATTTCGTAATCCCGTCGATCTCTACGATCTCTCCTGCGCTCAGCGTCCAGCCGATCGCTTTCACGTTCTGCTCGACCTGTTCGACACGGGTGGCGCCGGCGATGACGCTGGCGACTTGCGGGCGCGAGGCCAGCCACGAGAAGGCGAGTTCGAGCATGCTGTGGCCGCGCTTTTCGGCGAAGGCCTGCAGCTTTTCGACGATGTCCTCGTTGCGCGGCGTGGCGTAGCGATCCTTTAATGCAGGTGCCTTGGCGAAGCGGGTATCGGCGGGGGCGGCCGCGCCGCGCTGGTATTTGCCGGTGAGAAGCCCGCTCGCCAGCGGGAAGAACGGCAATAGCCCGAGCTTGTATTCCTGCGCCGCCGGCAAGAGGTCGTTTTCGATGTTGCGCACCACGAGGCTGTATTCGTCCTGGCAGGAGACGAAACGGTTGACGTTCATCTGCCGCGCCAGCATCTCCGCTTCCGCAATGCGCCAGGCCGGAAAGTTCGAATTGCCGATGTAGCGGACCTTGCCCTGGCGGACGAGATCGTCGAGCGCGCGGAGGGTTTCTTCCATCGGCGTCAGCGGATCGTAGTCATGCTGCTGGTAGAGATCGATGTAGTCGGTCTTCAGCCGCGTCAGGCTGGCCTCGACAGCGGACATGATGTAGCGGCGCGAGGCACCCTGTTTGGTGCCGTCGTTGCTCATCGGCTTGGAATATTTCGTCGCCAGCACGATGTCCTTGCGGCGGTCGCCGAGCACGGTGCCGAGCACCGTCTCGGAGCCGCCCATTCCCGCATAGATGTCGGCGGTGTCGAACAGGGTGATGCCGAGGTCGATCGCCTTGTGGATCACCTTGCGCGAGGTCTCGAGATCGGTGCGCTGGCCGAAATTGTTGCAGCCGAGGCCGACGGCGGAAACACGCAGGCCGGAGCCGCCGAGATTGCGAATTTGCATGGATCGATCCTGTGGGAGGAGCGGGGAGGACGCCGCATTGTGTCCTCCGCAACTTCATCCCGCAAGGTGCGCGACTAGCCTGCCTGGCTTCACTTCATGTCCATGCCTTTGTGCGGGTCGTCGGACTTCATGCCGTCCATCATCGCCATGTTCTTGCAGCAGCCGCACATGCCCATGCCGGATTGCTTCTGCGACTGTTGAACCTTGGCTTCCGGCCATTCCGACATCTGCTTCGAGGCGGCCGGCGCGCCGCACATGGCTTGCGAACCGGCTTGCTGACCGCCGCCGCACATGGCGGAGGCCGGCGTCAGGCCAAACAGCAGGGCGACGGCCGTCGATGCGAATAGCAGGCGCATGGGAATCCCTCCGGGTCGATCGAACAAGCATAGGCTTATCCGGGAAAAATCGGCAATCACGTTTGGGTCAAATTCGCCTGGTGCTGTCCGGTTGCGCAGCGGCGCTTCACAGCATGCGGCACAAAAAAGTGCGGCCCCGGTCAGACGCGGCGACTGACGGGGACCGCTGGGGGCGCGTGATCCGAGACGGGGGGTCTGATCAGACGCGGGCGAAGGCTAGCCGTACTCTGTTACGCCGGCGTGACAGCGGCACTTATCCACAGGCAGCCGGCGATGGTGTGCCGTGCGGCGTCCTCATAAAAGCTTGCGGTAGACCACGAAGCCGGAGCGCTCCGCCACCTTGTCGTAGAGCCGCATCGCGGTGTGATTGGTTTCGTGCGTCTGCCAATAGACGCGGGACGATCCGGCGAGCTTGGCCTGCTCGTAGACGCCGTTGATCAGCGCTCGGCCGACGCCGTTGCCACGCGCGGCCGCGCTGGTGAAGAGGTCCTGCAGGTAGCAATTCGCCTCGATCGTCGTCGTGCTGCGGTGAAACAGATAATGCGTCAGGCCGAGCAGCGCGCCGCCGCTCTCGGCCACCAGCGCATGCACCGGCTCATAGCCATCGAAGAAGCGGGACCAAGTCATGGCAGTGATTTCGGGCGCAAGCGCGGTGGGTCCCGAGCGGCCATAGAACGCGTTGTAACCGTCCCACAGCGGAAGCCATTGCGCGTAATCTTGGCGGTTGACGAAGCGGATGGTGAGAGTTGGGGACATCGAATGATTCCGTCTGGATCGGTGCAGCGCTGCGGATGTGGGCTGGCGGCATGCTTCCTCCTACAGGTGCAGCGGTGAGGGATCAATCTTGCCGGCAGTGCGTCTCCGTCGCATTCGGCGCCACCTTGCCTGGATACGCCGGGCTTTCGCGTTTCTGAAATCAAGTGATACTCGGAGGGGATGGAACCGGTTTCCGCGTTCCCCGGTTAGCGCATGCCATTCACGAGAGGACGTCGATGCCGACAATATCCCCCACGTTGCTGCCCATCCTGATGCTGTTTGCTTCCAACGTCTTCATGACGTTTGCCTGGTACGGCCATCTCAAATTCAAGGAACACGCGCTGCCGGTCGTCGTTCTTGCGAGCTGGGGGATTGCCTTCTTCGAATACTGGCTGGCGGTGCCGGCCAACCGCTGGGGCAGCGCGGTGTACACGGCGGCGCAGCTCAAGACCATTCAGGAGGTGATCACGCTGGTGGTGTTCGCCGGGTTCTCGGTGCTGTATCTGAAGGAGCCGCTAGGATGGAATCACGCACTCGGCTTTCTCTTCATCGCCGCAGGCGCGTTCTTTATCTTTCACAAATGGACATGAGCGTTCCGCGGCGGACGCTCACTTTGCCGATGGCGCCACCCGCAGGATGCGTCCCGACGAACTGTCGGTCAGCAGCCACAGCGCGCCGTCCGGACCCTGGCGGACATCGCGAATTCGCTCGTTGAGATCTTGCAGCAGGCGCTCCTCCGACGTGACTTTGGTTCCGTTCAGCGTCAGCCGCACCAGCATCGCGCCGCGCAGCGCGCCGAGGAACAGGCTGCCCGACCATTTCGGAAACAGCTTTCCGGTGTAGAACGCCATGCCCGATGGCGCGATCGATGGCACCCAGTATTTGACCGGCTGCTCCATGCCTTCTTTCGCCGTGCTGTCGTGAATCTTCGCGCCCGAATAATCGATGCCGTAACCGATCACCGGCCAGCCGTAGTTCCTGCCCTTGCCGACGACGTTGACCTCGTCACCGCCACGTGGGCCGTGCTCGATTTCCCAGGGCTCGCCGGAAACAGGATTGATCGCGAGCGACTGAATGTTGCGGTGTCCATAGCTCCAGATTTCCGGCTTGGCGTCGGCGCGGCCGGCGAACGGGTTGCCCGATGGCACCGATCCATCGGGGGCGATCCGGATCAGCTTGCCGAGATGGTTGCCGAGGCTCTGCGCCTGGTCGCGGTGGGTGAAGTGATCGCCCAGTCCCACGAACAGATTGCCGTCGTCGGCCTGTGCGATGCGGCAGCCGAAATGATTGCCGGACGACAAAGGTCCCTGCTGACGGAAGATGATTTTGAGGTCGTCGAGGCTGCCGTTGCCGTCGTTCAATTTCGCGCGTGCGATTGTGGTGCGTCCGCCGCCGTCGGTTCGTTCGGCGAAGCAGAAATAGATCGTCCTGTTTTCCGCGAAGGATTTGTCGGTGACGACGTCGAGGAGGCCGCCCTGGCCCGAAGCCCAGGCGTCCGGCACGCCCTTGAGCGGCGGAGAGATCTGGCCTTCCGCCGTGACGATCCGCATGCGGCCCGGCCGCTCGGTCACCAGCATCTTTCCGTCGGGCAGAAACGCCAGCGCCCACGGGTTGGCGAGGCCCTTTGCAATGGTCCGCACCTCGAGTTCGCCCGCTGACGAGCCGAACACGGGCTGCTGGCCGCGCGCGGCGGGGGGAACCGCCATCGAGGCCGCGAGCATGATGGTCGCCGTCAGCAGGACGGCCGCAACGCCGTGAGGTGCTTTCATCCAGGTCCAATCGTGATGCCGGTAATCATCACGCATTGCCTTGCCAGCAGATGCGAAAAGCCCGGAACTAGCCGGGGATCGGCATCGCGATGGTAACCCTGATCGACAACACCGTCAGCGTGACCACAAGGCACAGCGACAAGGTGCCGATCGCCAGCGAAGCGGCGATGGCGCTGGCCAATCGGGGAGAAGCAACTGGCGCGGGGTGGTTCGCAAAGCCTGCCGTGCCGGGCAACCGCATCATGGTCCAAATCCTTAGAGACGCGGGGCGAATCACTCCGCGATTTCCGTCAACTTCACCACCATGGCGGGCAATATTGCGGCGGACGAAGCATCGAAAGCGGCGAAATCAGGGCAGCGGTTAATGTTGTGCCCGATGTTGTTAACTTGTGGCGGCGTTCTCGCGCGAAAGTGAGCGGTCAGGCGCCCGCAGCGATCTGGGCGGAATCATCAACTTTGGCCCGCCAGTCCATGGCGACGAAACCCGGGGTCTGTTCGACCCGCCGCAGCCAGGCACGGATGGCGGGGAAGGTGGCCAGATCGTAGTCGCAGCGGTCGGCGACATGGGTGTAGCCATACAGCGCGATGTCCGCGACGGTGAGCTGGCCGGCGGCGAAATAGGCGTGGGTCTTGAGGTGGTTTTCCATCACCTGGAGCGCCGCATAGCCGCGCTCCATCCAGTCCTCCAGCGCATGCGTCTGCAAAGCGCGGCCGCCCTTGACCAGCGACAGCCAGAAATAGGCGGCGCCGATATTTGGCTCCAGCGCGTGCTGTTCGAAGAACATCCACTGCAGCGCTTCGGCGCGCTCGATCCGCGATTCCGGCGCCAGCGAGGTGCCGCCGCAGACATACCAGAGGATGGCATTGGACTCGGCGAGATGGCGTCCCTCGGCGACTTCCAGCAGCGGTACCTGGCCGCTCGGGTTCTTCGAAAGAAAATCCGGCGTCCGGCTTTCGCCGCTTAGAATATCGATCTCGATCGCCTGATACGGCGCATTCAGCAGTGCCAGCGCAAGGCGGACCTTGTAGCTGTTGCCGGAGCGCTGCATCGAATAGAGCTTGTACATCGTATCTGGAATTTCCTCGGTCGAGGGGAAGCACGCACGCTGTGAACGCAGGGCTTTCGCGCCGCAACGCGGCTAAACAATGATGCCGATATCAATACGTCGCAAGGCCTGCGGAATGGAAAAAGTCGAAAACCTCTACCGCACTGCACCCGAGCAGAACGATTCCATCAACACGCCGGAACAATTTGAATCACGCCTGCGCAACGCGGTGCGCGCCAACCGCATGGCTCGCGTGATCGAGCGCCGCGCGCCGCAAGACAAAAGCGTAGAGCGCCAGTTCGACGAGCAGCCCGAGCGGTATGAAGGTGACCCCGGCAACGCTGCGCGACAGCAGCGGCACGATCCAGGCGGCGGCGAGCAGGCTGATTTCGAAATCGCGAAAGCCGTGGCGGAGTCCGTGCCGCGCGAAAAATGCGATCGCGACCGCGAGCACCACGAGGTCGTAGTCGAGCACATAGGGCGTAGCCAACAGGCTGCCCAGCGCCAGCGCCGCAGCCTTGAGTTCGAAGGCGGCATCGCTGTGCCATAACCAGGCGAGCGTGGCGGCAAGCGCGGCGAACAGCGTAGCCTGCGCCGCATAGGCGACCGGTACGCTCGTGCCCCATGCCCGAACTGCCGAGAATATCGACTGGATCTTCTGCCAGCCGGTGCCGCCCTGTTCGAGCACGACCGTCTGGGTGAAATTCATGGAGTCGGCGAACGCGTGCCAGATGCCGCTGCCGAGGAGCGCGAAGCTGATGGCGATCAGTGCCGCAACGGTTGCTGTCGCCGCGCCGATCGTGCGCCACCGCCCGCCCGCCACGAGCGCGATCGGGATCAGGATGCCGAATTGCGGCTTGTAGGCCAGAAGGCCAATCAGCACGCCTGCGAGCCATGGCCTGCGATCGAGCCAGTGCAGCGCGCCGCCCAGCAGCGCTGCGGTGAGGAAGCCGTTGTGCCCGTGGCCGACATTGACGAACACGGCCGGGAAGGCCGCCGCAACCAGCAGTGTTTCCCGGCGTGGCAGGATGGCGCGGATCGCGGCGAGGTAGGCCGCAAAGCTTGCGGCCAGCCAGATCGCCAGGCCCCATGCATAGGGAACGGCGGCGACGAGAGCGGCAATCGCAAAGAAGAAGGGAGGGTAGTGCCAGCCATAGAACGGAACGTCGCGGCCGTCGAACATCGCCTTCTCCGCCGCGTGCTGGAGCGCGGGCTCGTAGGCGTCTGCGGAGCGGCCCTGCCAGGTCAGTGTGCCTGCCGCATATACGTTGGAAAAATCGGTACCGATCGGCTGGCCGTTGCGGTCTATCAGGCCGTCGGAAACCGCGATCCATCCAGCGAATACCAGGACCGAGAGGCCGAGCAGGATCAGGCTGTAGGCGCGCATGCGCGCCACCGTCAGCCATTCGCCGCTCCGAAGCCCTTGCCAGATATGAGTCATTTCACCGCGGAATTTTTACGAATATTGCGCCGTATTGCTCCGACCGTACCGAGCCCGCTTTAACGGTTCCCTAAAGTTTGGGCCTTTCCCGGCCAAGCTTCTTGCGATGCAGCGCGCCGCGTCCTAGGGTGCCCCGTTCCCATCAGAAAGAGTCGTGAATTTCAGTGTTCAGGACGTTTGCCAGGAGATGACGATGCCCTTCCTGTCCGCTGCGCTCGCCCGTGTGAAGCCGTCCGCGACGATCGCGGTCACGGATAAAGCACGCGCGCTGAAAGCGGCGGGCCGCAACGTCATTGGG
>PNLC01000023.1 GCA_013822885.1 Bradyrhizobium sp. | reverse complement strand
GGGGAAGTTCGGCGCGCGCTTCGGCGAGAAGAACACCAGGCTGCGGATGCGCCCCGCCTTGATCAGCGCCTCGGCTTCCGGCATCGAGCACGCGACGAAGTCGACGCCGCCGGCCGCCAGATCCGTCAGTGCGGTCGCAGCACCCGTGGACGGCACCCAGCGGATCGAGGTCGGCGACACACCGTCGGCCTGCATCAGGCCGGCGAGCGCGACATGCCAGCTGCCACCCTGCCCGGTGCCTGAAGCGACCACCTTGTTCGGGTTCGCCTTGATATGCGCGAACAGCTCCTTGACGTTCTTGAAAGGCGAGTCCGCCTTGACGTGGATCGCGGCGTAGTCCTGGTTGACCAGCCCGAGCGGCGTGAACTTCTCATAGGTGAGATCGGTAAGCCCCGCCCAGTGCATCAGGGTGATCTCGAGCGTGATGAGGCCGAACGTGTAACCGTCGGGTGCCGCGGTCGCGATCGCCTGGTGGCCGACGACGCCCGATCCGCCGGTGCGGTTCACGACGTTCACCGGCTGCTTGAGATCGCGCTCCAGAATGATGGCGATCTGGCGCGCGACCGCGTCGGTGCCGCCGCCGGCCGCCCAAGGCACGATCAGCGTGATCGGCCGTTCCGGAAAGGCGGCAAGGGCATTTCCGGCGCCGAGCAGGCTTGCGGCCGCGAGTACGGCAAAGGCAAAATTTCTGACATGGCAAAACAATTGGCGAAACATTCGCAAACCCTCCCCCTTTGTTTTTGATGCGCCGGGTGAGCCACCGCGACGCGCGCTTTTTGCGCTGTCCGCCATTCGGGCGGCGGAACGCCGGCATGTCAAGGGGACGCAAACGCAGGGCGGATTAGCCGCAGGCGCAATCCGCCATTCTAGGAGCGGCGGCCGGTGACGCTCCGCTAACCCGCCCGTGCGCCGGGCGGCCGGACCAGCCCCTTCTTCCACAGCCGAAATCCGCCCTCGAACGCGTTGGTATTGACGCCAAGTCGGACCTTGCGCGGCAGCTTCTCGATCTTGTCGGCATTGCCGCCGCCGAGCATGACGTAATCCGGCTCCAGTGCGGCCAGCAACCGTCTGAGCACGTCATCGACCACGCGCTGCCATTTCCTCCTGCCGATGCGCTTGAGCGCCGCAGCGCCGACGCATTGCTCGAACGTCCGGCCGTTGCGGTACGGCAGGTGCGCCAGCTCCATCGGCTCCAGAATGCCATCCACGATCATCGCGGAGCCGAGACCCGTTCCGAGCCCCAGGAACAGCATCCGGCCGCCCTCGTAGCTCCCGATCGCCTGCATCAACGCATCGTTGACGACCTTCGTCGGACGGCCGAACGCCTTTTCGAAATTGTAACCGGCCCACCCCTGACCGAGATTGTGCGGCTCCGACAAGGGCCGGTTGTTGATCACGGGCCCCGGGTATCCGATCGAAACGACGTCATAGGACCAGTCTTTCGTCAGCGCCTTGACCTGCCTCACCATCGCTCGCGCGGAAAGGCCGGGACTGGACGCAAATGCGCGCCTGATGCGCTCGCTGGAGGTCATCACCTTCACGCGCGAGCCGCCGATGTCGATTGCCAGGATGGTCTGTCGCGATGCAGGCTTGCTGGTTTTCTTCGCCATGAATTTCGCGCCCCGCGCTGTCGGACGAAAAAAGTGTAGCCGATACGCTTGCCGAGGTGGAGTAACAAACTGCACCGGGCTTTGTTCTCCATCCGACTCCATTTTGTTCGCAAAGAACGAATCGGATTCGCGCAAATCAGCGCGCAGCAATTCTTAACAATACCTTTGCTTCGCGCGTCCGCGATGCCGCTTCACGCCCTCCGCGCTTTCAACCAATCGTTCGCTCCAGCACATTGAGCCAGTTCGCCGAACCCAGCTTCGTCAACAGCGGCTCAGAGTATCCGCTTTGCCGCAGCGCATCCATCAATACCGGCAGCCCCGCTGCCGAGCCGATCTTCGCCGGCACGGTTGCACCGTCGAAATCCGATCCGAAACCGACATGGTCCTCGCCGAGTTTTTCGACGAGATAGTCAAGCTGGCGCACCATCAATCCGACATCCGTATCGGCGGTCATGTTGCCATCGGGACGAAGAAAGCAAGTGGCGAAGTTGAGACCGACCATTCCGCCGCTGTCGCGGATCGCGGCGAGTTGCCGGTCGGTCAGGTTCCTCGGCGAAGGGCACAACGCATGCGCGTTGGAATGCGTCGCGACCAACGGTGCCTTCGAGACGCGCGCGACATCCCAAAAGCCTTTTTCAGTGATGTGCGAGAGGTCGACCAGGATCTTCATCTCGTTGCAGGCGCGCACGAGCTTTTCGCCGTCTTTGGTCAGGCCGTCGCCAAGATCGGGGCCGGCGGGAAAATGGAACGGAACGCCATGGCCAAAAATGTTGTTCCGGCTCCAGACCGGTCCGAGCGAGCGCAGACCCGCCGCATACAACAGCTCCAGAAAGTTCAGGTCGCCGTCGATGGCTTCGCAGCCTTCGAGATGCAGCACCACCGCAAGGCTTCCGCGTTGTATCGCGGCGCTGATCTCCGCGGTCGTCTTGCAGAGCGTCACGGCACCCTGCGAATGACGAACGATCTTCATCAGGATCGCGAGCTCACCGAGCACGGATTTCCGCGCCTCCTCCATCGGCAGCGGAGACGGCAGCGGCACCGCATACTGCCCGCCCGTCATCTGCTGGCTCAACGATACAAAATTGCCCGGCGACGGCGAGTACATCGCGAACAGGCCGCCCACGAACGATCCGGCCCTGGCCTTTTTGAGGTCGATATGGCCGGCGTCTTCTCCCCTCAAGAAATCCGACGCCACGTCACTGGACGCCGACTTGTAGAGACGCAGCAGAACATCGTTGTGCCCGTCGAAAACAGAAATATTGGTCGTCATTGCTACCCCTTGTATTCCAGCTCCGGCCGCAGCGCTTGCAACTTTTGCGCCAGCCGCCGGCTTGCCGTCTCCTCCGCGCGCGCCAACTGGTTGGCGACCGCCACATGATCCGCATCGCTCTTGTGCTGGTTAAGCTTTGCCTGCCCCTCGATCTGGTCGACGACGAGATCGATGACGCGGATCGATGACAGCATCGACTCACGTTTTGTCGGCTCCATCTGCGCGAGATCCCAGGGCGCTTTCGGCAGGCGCGCCTCGGCTGCAGCTAACAGCGCGTCGCCGTGGCCGCGGTTCTCGTCGAACTGACGCAGGTGCGCGACGCCGGAGAGATGCACGGCCTCATAAAGCCAGGTCGAGACGTTGTCGCGCGAGGCGTACCAGTCGTTGGAGATATAGGCGTCGTCGCCGCAGACGATCAGCAGGAAGCGCCTGACGCCGTCGGCGAGCTCGACCAGCGGATTTTTCGCCGTGAAATGGATTTGCACGATCACGCCGGTCTCGCGCCGCGCGACGACGAACGGCACATGCGACGCGCGCGGGCCACGCTCGTCGGCGGCGACGATGACGCCAAAGCCACGCCCGGCCGCAAACGCGAGCGCACGCTCCTCCTCGATGCGAAACTGGGGTCGGAGAATATGCATCGGCAGGCGCTCGAACGGCTGGAGGGTGGAAGGCTATCGCAAGGCTAGCGTATTCTCCCGCAGCGGTCACCGGCTGCAAAATCAACGCTGCCGCTGCGCCAGATAGAATCCGAACAGCACCGTCACCAGTCCCACCGCCTGCAGCGCCGTCGGAGGCTCGCCGAGCAGCAGCCAGCCGGAGAGGATCGTCAGCGCCGGCACGGTTGCCGGAAACACCGCGGCGCGGGCGACGCCGATGGTCTGGATCGAGAAGGCAAACAGATACAGCGCGGCGGGGCCGGCCAGGATGCCCTGCGCCAGCGCCTGCAGCACATTCTCGCCGAAGCCCAGCGCCGCCACGCGGGCGAAGCCGCCCGAGGCCGCATAGAGCGGCAGCAGCGCGAGCGACAGCACGCTGATGACGGTCGCCGCCGAGAACGCGTTGACGCGCCAATGCCGCAGCAGCGTGCCGAATACCGCAAACATCAATCCGGTCATCACGAACAAGAGATCGCCGAAAACGCCGTCAGCGCCGATATGCCCGATCGACTCGGCGCCGATCACCGCAAGCCCGCCGACGATGACGACCGCCCCCGCGACGCGCGAGGCCGGCACCCGCTCGCGCAGGAATACCGCAGCCAGCAACAGGCCGCCGAGCGTCGCGCTGGAAGGCTGGATCACGCTGCCGTGGCCGAGCGGCACGAACAGAAATCCCGTATAGCTGATGAGCGACATCACCGGCCCGCCCAGCACCATGAGCACCAGCCCGCGGCCCCATCCGATGCCGCAGAGATTACCGATGCCGGCGCGCAGCACGATCGGAATGAACACCAGCCCCGACCACAGAAAGCGGTGCATCAGCAGGTCCGGCGGCGTGAAGCCTGCCTTCAACCCGTGCCGGGTCGCGACAAAGCCGAGCGCCCAGAACAGCGCCGCACCGGCGCCGCACGCAACCCCGAGCCAGGCCGGCGTCGCATCGGATTTGCGGGGAGTGTCAGGGCCGCCGGCCGGCTCGCTCATTGCGGAGGCTTACGTCAGGCCGCAAGGCCGTACAAGCCACGCCGATGCAGGGCTGACGAGCGCATCGGCGTGGGTTACGCTAACTCACCTGCTCGGGGGAAAGATCACCATGAACGGCAACAGATATTACGGCGTTCGCGTCGAGGGCGCGAAATACGGCGTGGGTTTCGGCTCGGCGCTGGCGATCGCGATCTCCTACACCAACAACCATTCGATCCTGTGGGCCATCATCCACGGCATTTTCGGCTGGCTCTACGTGATCTACTATGCGCTGTTCGGGTGACCCGGCTTGCGGCCATCAGCGGCGCAGGGCGGATTAGCATAGCGTAATCCGCCGCTGTCGCGCGAAGTCGGTGGGTTACGCTTACGCTAACCCACCCTACTCATCACTGGCCCTGCTCCGCTCAGGCCGCCTTGGCTTCCTTCTCCTCGGACGCCGTGTCCATCGCGCGCATGTAGAGATCGAGCAGGCTTTCGCGCTCGTCGCGCTCGTCCTCGTCCTGCTTCCGCAGCTTGATGATTTCCTTGAGGATCTTCACATCGAACCCTTCGCCCTTGGCCTCGGCAAAGACTTCCTTCTTCTGCTCGTTCAGCTCCTGCAATTCGCCGTCGATGTTCTCGACCCGCTCGACGAAAGAACGAATCTTGCCGCCGGGAATGGTGACGTCAGACATGGTGCCTCCCTGTTGAATGAAGTCGTGAAAATGACCGCAAACAAATAACCAATGTGTTAACCTCGGCAGGTTCCCGCCCCGCAAAAAAGATAATCCCAGACTTGACTCCATGAACGTGATTTCAATTCAGTCGCAGGTTGCCTACGGCCATGTCGGCAACAGCGCCGCGGTATTTCCCATGCAAATGCATGGCATCGACGTGGTCGCGGTGCCGACCACGCTACTGAGCAACCGCCCCGGCTACAACACCATCCGCGGGCGGGTGCTCGATGCACAACTGGTTGCGGATCTCTTGCTCGGGATCGAGGAGCGCGGCGCGGTCGACACAGCACAGATGATCCTGTCGGGCTATCTCGGCTCGGCTGACAACGCGGCCGTGGTCGCGGATTTCGTCGCGCGCGCCAAGGCCCGCAACCCCGCGCTCGCTTATTGCTGCGATCCCGTGCTCGGCGATCGCGACCGCGGCTTGTTCGTCCACGCCGACATCCCGCCGCTCGTGCGCGACCGGCTATGCCCGATTGCCGATATCATCACGCCCAATCATTTCGAGTTCGAATGGCTGTGCGGCACCAAGGCCGCGACGATCGACCAGGTGATCGAGGCGGCACGCAACTTGATGGCGCGCGGCCCATCGACGGTCGTCGTTACCAGCGCCGAGCTATCAGATACGCCTGACGGTGAGATCGAGACGGTCGCCGTCGAGCGCGCCGCGGATGGATACGAGGCATGGCGCGTGCGCACGCCAAAACTGCCGATCAGCCCGAACGGCACCGGCGACCTGTTCGCCGCGCTGCTGGTGTCCGCGCGGGTTCACGGCAACGACACGCCGGAGGCGCTGAGCCACGCAGCATCGACCATCTTCGCCGTGCTGGAGCGTACCGTCAGTAGCGCGACCGAGGAAATGCGCATCGTCGAGAGCGCCGAACTGCTCGCCAACCCCAGGCGCCGGTTCGACGCCATCGCCATCGCTGAATCGCAGGAATAAGAATAAAATGAGCCGTCTCTGGAGCAGCCTGACACACGACCTGAAACCCTATGTGCCGGGCGAACAGCCCCGCATGGCGGACCTGGTCAAGCTCAACACCAATGAAAGTCCATTTGGTCCCTCCCCGCGCGCGCTGGAAGCCATTCGCGGCGAGGCGACCGAAACGCTGCGGCTGTATCCGGACCCGCAGTCGTCAGCGTTGCGGTCGGCGTTGGCCAGCTACCACCATGTGCGGCCCGAGCAGGTGTTCGTCGGCAACGGCTCGGACGAAGTGCTGGCCCACGCCTTCGCCGCGCTGCTGAAGCACGATGCGCCGTTGCTGTTCCCCGATATCACCTACAGTTTCTACCCGGTCTATTGCCGCCTGTTCGGCATCGCCTACGAGACCGTCCCGCTCGATCAGGCCATGAGGATCCACGTGGCCGACTATCGGCGGCCGGCCGGCGCGGTCATCGTGCCCAATCCAAATGCGCCGACCGGGATCGCGTTGTCACGCGCCGAGATCGCCACCCTCCTCAAGGACCATCCCGACGCTCCCGTCGTGATCGACGAGGCTTATGTCGATTTCGGTGCCGAGACCGCGATACCGCTGATCGCCTCCCATCCAAATCTTCTCGTCGTCCAGACCATGTCGAAGTCGCGCGCGCTGGCCGGCCTGAGAGTGGGCTACGCGATCGGCGACGCAGACCTGATCGAGGGGCTTACACGGGTAAAGGACAGCTTCAACTCCTATCCGCTCGGGCGGCCCGCCCAGGCCGGCGCCATCGCCTCGCTGGAGGACGAAGCATATTTTCAACAGAGCCGGGCGCGCGTGATCGAAGGCCGCGAGCGGCTGAACCGCGGTCTGGTGAAGCTTGGCTTCGAAGTGCTGCCGTCGGGCGCCAACTTCGTCTTTGCGCGTCATCCGGCGCACGAGGGCGCGACACTTGCCACCGCGCTGCGCCAGCGCGCGGTGATCGTCCGCCATTTTTCCGCGCCGCGTATCTCCGACTATTTGCGGATCACCGTGGGCACCGACGAACAAATCGACCGCCTGCTGTCGGCGTTGTCGGACATCCCGGGCAAGGCGTAAGGAGAAGCGCATGCAAGTTGCGGTCATCGGCGCCGGCGCGGTCGGATGCTATTATGGGGCACTGCTGCTGCGGGCCGGGCATGACGTGACGTTCATCGGCCGGCAGCCGCATGTCGATGCCATCAATGCCCATGGCCTGCTGCTCGACACCAAAACTTTCAAAGGATACCTGCCCGCCAAGGCCGCGACCGACGCGACCGCATTGGCCTCGCCCGATCTGGTGCTGGTGTGCGTGAAGTCCGCCGATACCGAGCAGGCCGGCCGCGCACTCGCTGGACGATTGCGCCCGGAGACATCCGTTCTCAGCTTGCAGAACGGCGTCGACAACGCGCAGCGCCTGCGCGCCGTCACCGGCCACGCCGTGATATCAGCGGTGGTCTATGTCGGCAGCGAGATGGCCGGGCCCGGCCACATCAGGCATCACGGCGGCGGCGACCTCGCCATCGGCGCCTCGGCCGCGAGCGATGCGCTGGCGCAAACGCTCGAGGCCGCCTGCATCCACACGACGATATCGGACGACATCGAGGTCACGCTGTGGAGCAAGCTCGTCATCAACTGCGCCTTCAACGCGCTCTCGGCCGTGGCCGATATTTCCTACGGACCGATGCTGGAAGTCGAAGGCGCAAAAGATGTCGTCACGCGCGCGGTGCAGGAAGCGACCGCGGTCGCACGAGCCTGCGGCGTAGCCCTGCCCGACGATCTCCTCAAGAATATCCTGAACATCCCCACCATGATGCCGCAGCAAAAATCATCCACCGCGCAGGATCTCGCGCGCGGCAAGCCGAGCGAGATCGATTTCCTCAACGGCCACATCGTGCGCAAGGGCGCGGAGGTCGGCATTCCGACGCCAACCAACCACGCCCTGCAGGTGATGGTGAAGCTGGCGCAACTAAGCAAGGAGCTGTCAGGTGGAAGGGCGTAGCTTGCATTCGGAAATCGCCGAACTCCGAATTCTGCCGGCGTAACACGCCGGTCAGCGCGTTGCGACGCCGGTGGTCCGCGGCGCGGTGGCGGCCGTCAGTTTCGTCCGCCGCGTCAGGACGCTTACTTGATGCGCGGTAGCCGTGGAGGATGCGATCGTCGACTGTTCCCTGACATCGGCAGCGCCCAGTACCTGGACCTGCATCGCCGAAATCGGCAAACCCCTGGTCTCAAAGGTCGGCAGCTCCGCCGCGATGCCGGCGGTGCTGCCCGCAATCACGAAAGCGGTGGCTGCTGCGATCGATAGAGCTGTGTTCTTCACGTCAATTCTCCGGGTACGATTCGAGGCGGTAGCTTACCCCGGAAATGCTGCGATGCGATATTCATATACTGCATTGCAACAATACCGCTCCAGCACATCATAAATTGTTGAGTGCCGACGCCGCACGCGAAAGCCCCACGCCCCAGCGATCGGGCGCGGAGCACGAGCAGGTATCTCGGTATGAAAAGAGCGGTAGCTGGCCGCCTACGCGACCGTTCGTTTCTCGATGACCTTCCGGAAATCGGTCGCCAGACCGCTGTAATAGCCGGCCAGCACCTCATAGAAGGTCTGCTGGGCCTTTTCGGTTGCCGCCTTCGCCTGCTCCTGGCAGCGGGACGCTCTCGCTTCGTATTTCTCCACCTTGGTCTGAAGGTCCGTCACAACCATCGATGTTACTCCCGCCACGCGCGCACAACTACGGACGGTAGCTCCGCACAAGTCGAAAAGATGTCCATGGGATGGAGATTTCGCAGCCGAGCGGTGAGCAAGCCGTGGCGTCGCCGCCAGGCCTATCGTGCAGGCACCGAAGCCGGCGGCCGGAAGGACGACCGTCCCGCGCCTGTGGTCGAAGCCGGGCGCTTCGCGCCCCGCGCCTGGTCGCGCTTGGCGCTGTCGACCGATTCCAGATAGGACGCGAGCGCCCACGCCGATCCGGAACCGCTCACGTAATGCTTTTGCAGGAACATATAGAGCGTGAGCCTGAAGCGGCCCTTGGCGAGCCCGCGCGGGCTGCGGTGGCAGGTCACACAGCTCTCCGAAAACAGCTTTGGCGCCGATTTGCCCTGATCGAGGTTCTGCGCTTCGGCCGCCGATCCGGTCAGGAAGCCGGCGAGGGCAAAAACAAGCAGACCGCAGGCCAACTTTTTTGGCGACATCATCATTCCCAATGCAGTTCGACGAGCAGAACCCATCTGCCGCGCGGCAGTGGCGAAAAGTGGGCCGCGCTGCGCCGTTGGTTCAGCCGCGGCGGCTCAATACGGCGGTTTCTTGCGCGCCCGCTGCGCTTTCGCGGCTTCCATCCACCACGCCAGATCATCCGCAAAGCGCGGGAATGCGTGCGCCAGCGCCTTGCCGCCTTCGCCGATCGGCCTGGCGTCCTCGGACAGCGTCTGCGAGATCGGCCCGGCCGCGATCGTGCTCGAGATCACCACCATGCCCATTTCGGAGAGCGTGCCGTGCCAGGCAAGCGCGGCGCGCACACCGGAGAACCGCCCGGCCGAATAGCTGGCAATCGCTGCGGGGCGCCAGAACCATTCCTCGAGGAAATGATCGGTGAGGTTTTTCAGTCCCGGCTGCATACCCCAATTGTATTCGCCGGTGACGAACACGAAGCCGTCGGCGTCGCGGATTTGCCCTGCCAGTTTTTCCAGCGCCGCCGGCGCCTCGCCCTTCGGATGCTCCTTGTACATCCGGTCGAGCATCGGCAGGCCGATTGCCTTGGCATCGATCAGTTCGACATCTTCGCCGCGGGCGCGAAAGCCCTCGACGATGAAGTGCGCGAGCCGGATTCCCATGCGGTCGGAGCGATAGGAGCCGTAAAGGACGAGAATTCGGTTGCTCATGGTGCAAGCAGCCTAGCACAATGCGCGCAGGCCGGCGCAGCCCAAAGATCCTCGCCTTTCGATGGCTTTGCCACTCAGCAAGAGACTTGCCACTCTGCAAGAGAAAAGACCGGCGGGCATTACGCCGCCGGCCTCTCTTGCAGCTGCCGGCTCGCGCAAGTCCGGTTCCACTGCGCTTCCATGCCTCAGGTTGCCTCAAACGTAGTCGAAATCCCTGGATAAGAATGTGAGCCGCATCACTGATGGTAGGAACCCGATTGGGTTAGCTTGCTACTACAGATTGCTGCTCGCAGGAGACCGACCATGACCCAGGTCTATTTCCACTGCTCAAGCTCACGCGGAGTCCGGATTGATCGATCCGGTGAAGCGGTGAGCGACCTCACCGAGGCGCGCGACCGCGCGGCTTGCCTCGTCCGCTCCCTCATCATGGAACAGGGCGCTGAAGACTGGCGCGACTGGGTCGTGCATGTCAGCGACGATTTCGATGACGAATTGTTCGTTCTTCCGTTCGCCTTCGTGCTCGGCAAGGCACATTGAGGACAGGAACCGAAAGAGCCACTGCCCGCGCGCATGAACTGCGCGAGCACGGCCACGACTTCGAGAAGCAGTCACGCAAACACCGCCCCTCGCACCATCGCGGCCTGCGAACAAGTTCCCAGCTTTAGACCAGTAGACTCCAGTCCAAGAGAAAAGGCCGGCGGGCATTACGCCGTCGGCCTTCTCTTGCAACTGCCGGCTCGCGCATGTCCGGTTCCGCTGCGGTGATCTGCCTAAAGTTTGACCACCGCACGGTTAACGAATTCCTAACAAGTCGAGCGTGAGATGAAGCACGGAAGGGCGTGAGTCGTCCGGCTAGTTTGGTGTCACCTGACGAGCACATGTGCCCGTAATTGCACCGTCAGGAATCTAACGGGATATCTAGCGGATTCCGTCGCTGCTATTTTGCAAGCTGCGGATTCGCAAGGCTCGCGAGGACACCGAAAATGGCACAAGTCTATTTCCACTGCTCGAATTCGAAGGAAGTCCGGATCGATCAATCCGGCGCCGTGGTGAGCGACCTTGCCGAGGCCCGCGACTACGCGGCCTGCGTGGTGCAATCGATGATCCGCGAAAGCAGCGCGGAAGACTGGCGCGACTGGGTCGTGCATGTCAGCGACGCTTACGATGACGAGATTTTCGAGGTCTCGTTCTCCTCCGTTCTCGGCAAGGCGCATTGAGGTCGCCATGATCGCTGCGGCAACCTCCTTCATGCCATTGCTCCGCCGCCTCGATCGGTTCGTGACGATGTGGCAACGCCTGTTCGAGCGGGCCTGCGACACATACCGGCCGGAGCGTCATTACATGCGCGGGCCCGGGCCGAAGTGGTACGCCAAAAAGCGCGCGGAAAGCGCTGCCCTCTAGGACAGCCGCCACACGGCGGTCCTGTCCATGGCGCTGGCTGAACCTTCCCACGGCAGGTGAACCAATCCAGGTTCCGAACCCGGAACAAATCGTGGCCAGCGGCCCCAACCTCTCCACGACATGGCCTTGCTTTGGTCAAACCTCGCTGGCCGTGTGCCGCCTTGGGCAGACGATTTTTGACCGCAGCACCTACGCATCGGGAGATGCGGATGACATTGGAGCAAGGGACCCCGCCAATGCAATCCACGCAACCACTCAAGTCCGCACAGCCGCAGCAAGAGGCCGATCCGCACGACGTGTTCGCGATCGAATCGATTCTTGCCGGGCGCGCCGACAACCGGGCGCCGCCGCTTGTGCACGATCCGGCGAGCCAACCTGCGGCACCGCCCGTGCACGTCGCGCCAGAGATTTCGGTGGCCGCGGTAGCCGCCCCGCAGGTCGAGCCGGTGTTCCGCGTTGCTGATGTCGGGAATATTCAGGCTGATAGCATCAGACCCGATGAGATCAGGGTCGGCGACGTCATGGCGCCGGGGGAACGACCGGCATCCAAGGCGGGCAAGCGGGTCGTCATCGCCTTGCTCGGCCTCAGTGCCGCGATCACCGCAGCCGCCTGGCAGCATTATGGCGACCAGGCCAAGGCGATGGCTGTGAACTGGGCCCCGGAATCCGTACGCGCGGCCCTCTTGCCCTCGGAAACGTCCGCTGCCGAAGCGGCTGCTGCCCCTGTCGCTCAGGCCGCGGCAGCGGATCAGGCTGCAACGACCGAGCAGACCGCCGCGCAACCGGCGGCGCCGACCGCGCAGGAACCGGTCACTGCTGCAGCCGCGGCAACGGCGCCTTCGACGGAGTCCGCACAGTTGCAGTCGATGGCGCAGGATCTCGCCGCGATGACCAGACAGGTCGAGGAACTCAAAGCCAGCATCGCGCAGCTTCGAACGAGTCACGCCCAGATGGCGCGTGAAGTCGCGAAAGCGGCCGACGCAAGAGCCTCGGACGTCCGGCCTGCCGAGCCGGCCCCGCGCCCCAGGGTAGCAGCAGCACCTCCGCCGCGAGCCGCCGCACCGCCACCGCCCGCACCGCGTCGGCCGCCGCCGGCGCAAGCCGCCTATATCCCGCCGGTCCAGCCGTTGCCGCCGCCCGCCGCCTCCGTGCAGGCGCAGCCGGCACCGCCGCAACTGGCCGACGATGGGCAACCGGTGGTGCGACCGCCGATGCCGGTGCGGTAAGAACTTCGCAGCCTGGCTCCGGCCGAACTGCGAAGCGGACCTGATCAGCTCTGGTGCGGGCCGCGCATCATCTTCATCGCGTCCTCGATGTGACGCCACTCCCTGGCTTCCTCGTCATCGCCCTTGCTCTCGCAGGCCACTGCATTTTGCGCGGCCTGGGCGATCGCGGTTTGGCCGTGCTTCTCCAGCATCTGGCGCGCGATCGTGTGGATTTGCATCTCGGAGATCATGACTTGCTCCCTCCCGAGTTCCGACCGGTGTCAACCGCTGATCGACACCGCTCGTTCCCCAAGCGATCGTTCACAATTTGATGTGGCTCCTGAGCATCCGCGCAAATCCAATGGGCTTGGCTGCGCGCTCTACCCATCCTACCGAACTACAGATCCCCCATATCGGGCGGATCGAACCAGTTCGTCAGCGACAACCCGCCATCGATCACGATCGCGGCGCCCGTGACATAGGCCGATATCCGGTTCGACAGCACAGCGAGCGCCAGCGGGGCGAGATCCTCCGCCTGACCGAGCCGGCCGAGCGGTATGTGTTTGGCAAGTTTGGGATCGGCCACGAAGCCGCCGGCGGCGATCGCGCCCGGCACCAGCGCATTGACGCGGATGTTGAAGCGGCCAAGAGTCCTGGCCAATTCCTTCACCAACATCGAAAGCCCGGCCTTCGACGTCGAGTAATGCGGCAGGTTGCGCGGCGTGCCTGCATGCAGCGACGTCAGCAGCAGGAACGAGCCCGGCGCCTTGTCCGCGATTAGCTTTCGCGCCAGTTCGCGAGAGAGATGAAATCCTGCATCGAGGTTGACCGCATGCATCTGTGCCCACGTCTCGGTGGTGACGGCCATCGCATGATCGGCCTCGCGCCGCGGCGGCGAGGCGCTGTGCACGAAATGCGTCACCCGCCCGACTGAAGACTGCGCCTCGGCCAGCAACGCCTCCCGCGCAGCAGGGTCGGCGAGATTGCCGACCCAGGTCACCGCCAGATCCGGCCGGGCCGAGGCCCTGGCTGCGGCGGCAACGGTATCCCGGTTCACATCCGCAAATACCGTGCGCACGCCCTCGCCCACCAGCGCCTGCGCGATTGCACGGCCGATGCCGTTACCCGCACCGGTGACGAGCGCGGCCTCGCGCGCGGGATCGAAGGGCGTATTCAACAGGCTCATGTCGGTCTCTCCCGGCAGGCAATCGCTGCACAATACGTTCGGGCTTGCGCTGGATCAAATCGGCAACCGGCTTGCACCGTCAGGTTGCTTTCGCGTACGGCAAAACCGTCCTAGTCTTAAATAGCATTGAGCGGGGTTACCGTCATGCGAACCCGCGTGAGAAAGTTCGCCCACGTCCTTGAACGTCTAGGGCTTGCGATGGCCGGTGCGGCGAGCGGATTGTTCGTGGCAGCGCTGGTCGGAACGAGCTATGCGGCGCTCACCACCCAGGCCTTCCTGCTACTGATGATGCTCGGCGGCGCCGTCGGCTTCTATCTAGGGATCGATACCCCGCCCCTGCCCTTCGACCCTTCGAACGGAAACGGGCCGGCCAAGCACGGCGGTTGGAATAGCAAGATCGATGCGCCGGAGTTGCTCAGCGCGGTCGGCACCTTCTTCGCCGCCTTGTCAGCCTTTGCTTCCGTCGGGGTGATCGTGCTGCGCCAGGAACCTCACATGACCTGGATCGGGATGATCATGGCCGGATGGGTGGTCGGCGTCGCCATGCAGATCATCGCCGGCACGATTGCGCGCGTGCGGCGCTGAACCCGGCGCGCCTGAGGCAGACGGCGCGTTTGCCAAACGTTAAGCAAACTTGCGCGCGCGCTTTGTCCTTTCAAAAAAACTCCACAATCTTTCATAGGAAAGAGGATGCCATTACGAGAAAGGAGAGCTTCCCATGCGGTTAGGATCCGCGATGTTACTCGGCTTGATCGCCGCCCTGCTGACGTTGGCAGCGCCAACGCTCGCCAGAAATTCAAACCACGAACAGAAAACCCGGGAGGCGCCTGCCTCGCCTGGCTGCAACGCCTATCAGCGATCGCCGGACGGCACATGGACGCAACTACCCTGCGAGGAAGTGGGTTCCAAGCCGGCGACGCAGCCGAGATCGGCATCGAAGCGCGGGGACGAGGAGACGCGCTGAACAATCAAGCCGTGAGCTACCTGCGCGCCACTATCAACCCGATCACGAAGGCGATTGCCAACGCCGGAATAGGTGCCGCGCGCGTCGCAGCGCTGAGATGGTCTCGCCAGGTCGGTGGCGGCGTCACCTCTTCGGCGAGATCCCGGGTCATGCCGCGGATCGCATCCACAGCGCGTCCGATCCGCGCTTCGGCGATTGCGGAAGCGGGCGTAGTTTCATTTTTCATGAATGCTCAAACGCGCGAACGGTTGAGCAAGTTCCGAAGAGGGACATGTCTGGCCGACCATGTCTGGTCCGCGCAGGCGATCGCGCCTTTCGTCGTAGATCGCATGACGTAGTGCCTCGTCTGTCGAACATTGGAACGGACGCAATACGCCCGCGTTTCATGCTCGCGTCGGTGTGAGGCCCTGACGCACTGGGGAATGCGAATTCTTCCCCAGATGGGCTCGTTTCATGTTGCGAGGCTAAACATGCCAGACAGCAAGAAAAGGCGCGGCGGGTCCGATCGCCGGAAGATCGCGGCGGGCGAGCCTTACGAAATTGGATATTTCGCAAAGAAGCATGACATTACGCGAGACCAGGCGCGCGAGCTCATTCGGCAGATCGGCAACGACCGGGATAAGCTCAACGAAGCGGCCTCGCGGCTTTTCCGCAAGTAGCGCGCACGCGCGCTGATCGTGCGCTGCTGAACCAAGTTCGGAGAGACTCTCTTGAGACGGCAAGCGGCGCGCTTTGTCCTCGTATTCGCTGACCTGGATCTGGATGATCATGGCCGGATGGGTGGTCGGCGTAGGCAAAAGCCGCCGCCCTTGCGGACGGCGGCCTTGATCAGTTTTCGGTCTTGGACATTGCTTCGATCCGCTTCTTGACCGTGTCCAGGTTAAATGAACCCGGCGTCTGGCTCGGCGGATAGTCCTTCATGGTCAGAAGGAACTCCATCGCGGCGGTGTTTATCGCGCTCATGAGGAAGACGCGAGAGAGGACCCAGTCGTGATAGACATTTGCGTTGTGTTGCGCCCTCTCATAAGGATCGCGGCGCAAGTTAAACAGAAGCGGAACTCGTAGATCAACGAAAGGCTCGCGCCAGACGCCAAACGCCTCGCCGCGGTTCTCCTTGTAGACAGCTTTCGAGTCTCTCACGCGGATCGCAACGATGTCTCCGTCGTCGTTGACGTAGACGAACGCCTCGCGCGGCGAGGCCTGCGCTTTGCCCGTGACGTAGTCCAGCATGTTGTAGCCGTCGATATGATTTTTGTAGGTGCGGCCATTCAGTTCGACACCTTTCAAGAGCTTTTCCTTCACGTCCGGCGCGCCAGCCATGGCTGCAAAGGTCGGCAGCCAGTCCTGATGCGAGACGATGCCGTTCAGACTCACCCCTGACGGGACCTTGCCTGGCCAGCGCAGGAACGCAGGCACGCGATAGGCGCCTTCCCAGTTGGAGTTTTTCTCGGAGCGGAATGGCGTGTTGCCGGCGTCCGGCCAGGTATTGAAGTGCGGCCCGTTGTCGGTGGAGTACTGCACGATGGTGTTGTTGGCAACGCCAAGGTCATCAAGCAGCTTCAGCAATTCGCCCACGTGCCCGTCGTGCTCGATCATGCCATCCGTGTATTCATCGTTTCCGGGATGCCTGTGATCCGCCTTCACATGCGTTCGAAAGTGCATGCGCGTGCCGTTCCACCAGACAAAGAACTGTTTGCCGTCTTTCACCTGCCGCGTGATGAAGTCCTTGGCGGCAGTTACGGTTTCATCGTCGATGGTTTCCATGCGTTTTTTGGTCAGGGGACCGGTGTCGACAATCGCCTGCCCGCCCTTGCCGTCCGCGGTAGCCTTGATCACGCCGCGCGGGCCGAACTTCTTCCGGAATTCGGGAGCTTTCGGATAATCTTCGTTTTCCGGCTCCTCTTCAGCATTGAGATGATAGAGGTTGCCAAGGAATTCGTCGAAGCCGTGCATCGTCGGCAGGTGTTCGTCTCGGTCGCCCTGATGGTTCTTGCCAAACTGCCCGGTCGCATAACCCTGCGACTTGAGCACCGTCGCCATCGTCACGTCAGACTTCTGCCATCCCTCGCTGGCTCCCGGCAACCCCACCTTGGTCATGCCGCTGCGCAGCGGATTGCTACCGCTGATGAAGGCTGCGCGTCCCGCCGTACAGCTTTGCTGCCCATAATAATCGGTGAAGGAAGCGCCTTCCTTCGCGATGCGATCAATGTTTGGCGTCGCGTATCCCATCAGACCGCGATTGTTGTGGCTGATATTGCTCGTGCCGATATCATCGCCCCAGATCACGAGGATGTTCGGCTTCTGCTGTTGCTGCTGCGCTTGCGCGGCGTCTGAAATCAAAGCCGTTGTCGCGAGCATCATTACCAAGAGAGTACTTTTATGCCATTTCATGGTCGATTTCCTCCATTGAACATCAACTCTTCTGAGCGTTATCCCCTTTGCAGCTCGGCATTTTCTTATTTGGACAACGCAATCAGTCCGACATTGCCTTCTTCACGGCCAATGCCAGCTCCAAGATCGCCGCTGCGTCGGCATCGGCTTTCTTCATCGGCGTCAAATCAACAACGACCTTGCCGATGGTCCCGGTGAATGCGAACGGCGACTTGTACGTATTGGAGACCGGCGACCCCGTATCAACGCCAACGCCGAAGGTGTCGATGCCGAAACGCGCCGGGATGGTTTTCTCGATGCGACCCTCGCCAACTTTTTTACCGTCAATGAGGAGTGTTCCGACGCCGCCCTTGCCAAGACCGCCGCCGTCATAAGCAAACTCAAAGCGAACGATTGATTTACCCAGAGGAACGGGTTCCGCCGAGGTAATCACGTATCGACCTTCATCAAACCAGTTAAAGTGGTAGACGAGCTTGCCATCCTGAACGTAGAGGGAAAATCCGGCCGAAAGACCACCTTCCGCGACAATGACGCCCTCCCCACCCTTCTCCGGCATAACAATGTCGGCGGTGATGGAGTGTGATTTGTTCTTCGTGTTGGGCGCCGCGGTTTCGGCCAGACGTGTCGCACCTGCGTAGTAGGTAAAGCTCAAGCGGTTGGGATCGGACGGAGTAGGTTTCGGTGTAAGCAACCGTCCCGTTCCTCTGTCATCCAGCGGATAAACATTGTTTCTCTTCGCCTCGCCGTCAAAGAGCGCCTTCATGGTTGCGAGTTTTTGCGGCTGCGAGGATGCGAGGTCGTTTGCCTGGCTGAAATCCTTGTCAAGGTTGTAAAGTTCCCACTTGTCCCTGTCCCAATTTCCCGGAGCAAAGTCCTGACGCCACGGGAAGGTGTGCTGTGCGGATGCCATCCAGCCCTTGTCGTAGATTGCACGGTTGCTGAAGACTTCGAAGTACTGGCGTTGATGGACCTGCGGTGCCTTTGACGAGCTGAAGGTTGAAACGAGCGAAACACCGTCCATAGGTTTCTGTTCAACACCATCGACCACTTTGGGTGCCGGAATTTTTGAAGCGTCGAGGATCGTCGGTAAGACGTCGTTCAAGTGGGCAAACTGGCTGCGGATGCCACCTGTGTCCTTGATGCGAGCCGGCCACGAAATGACCATCGGATTGCGGGTGCCGCCGAGATGAGAGGCAACCTGCTTGACCCACTGGAACGGCGCGTTACCCGCCCATGCCCAGCCCACCGGATAATGCGGCTCTGTATTGGGATCTCCGATTTCGTCGATATGCTTCAAGACATCTTGAAGTGGTGTTTCAAAGCCACTGAGGCTCTTGACCTCGTTGATCGTTCCCGAAAATCCGCCCTCTGAACTCGCGCCATTGTCCCCGACGATGTAGATGATGAGCGTGTTGTCAGCATCGGGCAAATCCCTGATGGCGCTCAGGAGGCGGCCGGTCTCATGATCGGCAAACGACAAGTAACCGGCACAGTTCTCCATCAGCCTCGCGTAGAGCTTGCGCTCATTCTCCGGGAGCGTATCCCAGGCATGGACCCAGTCGGGGCGCGGCGTTAGTTTCGTATCCGCTGGGATAATCCCCATCTTCCGCTGGCGCTGATACGTTTCTTCGCGAACCTTGTCCCAACCGGCGTCGAACTGTCCCTTGAACTTGTCGCGCCACGCTTTCGGCGCATGGTGTGGTGCATGTGCTGCGCCGGGCGCGAAGTACAGCAGTAAGGGCTTCTGAGGCGCGACCGATTTTGAATACTTCATCCATTCGATGGCGCGGTCTGTCATGTCCGTCATGAAGTGATAGCCCTGCTCGGGGCTGGTCTTCGGCTCGACAGGTTTCGTGTTCTCGAAAATCACCGGATAATACTGGTGTGTTTCGCCGCCGATAAAGCCGTAGAAGTAATCGAAACCCATGCCGGTAGGCCAACGGTCGAACGGCCCGGCAATGCTGCTCTCCCAATCAGGCGTGTTGTGATTTTTGCCGAACCAGGACGTGGAGTAGCCATTGTCGCGGAGCACGGTACCCATCGTCGCCGTGCTTTTCGGGATCATGTTGTTGTAGCTGGGAAAGCCGGTCGCCCATTCTGCCAGAAAGCCCGATCCGGCTTGATGATGGTTTCGTCCGGTTATCAGCGCGGCGCGTGACGGTCCACAGATCGCCGTCGTGTGAAACTGGTTATACCGAAGCCCTTGCTCCGCGAGCTTGCCCAGTTCAGGCGTCGGCACCGGGCCGCCGAACGTGCTGACCTGCCCGAAGCCCACATCGTCGAGCAGGATCACGACCACGTTGGGTGCACCGGCGGGCGGCGTCGGCAGCTTTGGCCACGCTTCATTGCTTTCTTTGTAGGTCTTGCCGATCACACCTTCGAACTTCGGTGCCGGCAATGGTAAAACACTGCGGTCGATGGCCTGCTGCGCAATGGCGGGAAATGCCGTAGCTGAACCGAGCGCAACCACTCCCGTCGCGCTGAACATCAGTTTTCTGAACCTGGACATCGCCAACGATCCTCCCAAGTAGCTTGCCGACCACCTCGGCTTGCCGAAGTGAGTTGCAAATTCTAGTTGTATCTTGGATAGCATCGGCGAGATCAAGAGATTGTCCACTCATGGACAATCTCAAGGCCGTTCGGACAAGAAAATTCAAGGGCCGGAAGCAGTCGGGATCAGGCGGTGTTCGCCTCGTTTCTCAGGGCCTCGGCGTCGAGTATTTTGATAACCCTGTATTCGAGACTGATGACGTTGCGGTCTGCGAGACTGCGAAGGAAGTTACTTGTGGCGCTTCGCGAGAGGTTTGCCATCATAGCAATATCTTCCTGACGGACATCCAGTTCGATTGGACTTTTCTCCGTGAGGTTCGGGTCTCTGCAATCGCCCAACCGCAGGAGAACAGCTGCGCATCGTTTAACGGGCTCCCGGATCATGAGGTCGTCGAGCGCACTCAGCGTAAGGTCGCAGTTGAACATGGCCAGCATACCGAACAGACGCCACGCGCTCGGCATTCCGGCCACCATGGCTTGAATTTCGTTCTGAGGGAGATGCAAGCAGACGCTGGGACGTGTCGTTGTCACGCTGACGAGCCGTCTAGACATGAATAGCGGCGCGGCACCGGCCCAGAACCCCGGCCTCCCGAAGTGAACCAGGTAGGGACCACGATCCGTCGGCGCAGCGGAAATGGCGACACCACCCTCAATCAATCCGTAGATCCCGCCATGCTCCTCGCCAAGGTGATAGAGCGTCTCGCCAGGTTGGAATGTCAGTGATCGACATCGCTTCAGTACTTCTTCCTGAAACGTCGGCGGCGTCTTACTGAGCCATCCGCGCATACGCGCAATCTGCGATCCGACTATCT
The DNA here is from genome assembly GCA_013822885.1 of Bradyrhizobium sp. GTDB lineage: Bacteria > Pseudomonadota > Alphaproteobacteria > Rhizobiales > Xanthobacteraceae > Bradyrhizobium. The sequence goes on along the minus strand of PNLC01000023.1, from coordinate 968 downwards.
TGGGCTTCAACCGTGCCTCTCCCGTGACGTTTTTCATCTTCGGCCTCCAACGGCAGTATTTTCTGCAATCGGCACGGCGCCGAAAGTCTTGAAGCCATCAGTGCGCTGGCCACAGGCACACGAAGCTGGCCCAGGACTATTGCCGGCCGTATTGGCTATGCGGTTATGTACCGCAAAAAGCTTATCGAGGATCGCCTGCTCCGTCAGCCTCTCGATCGTGCCGGCCTCATCGGGACTCGTGAGGCGGCTGTAGCTCTCGACGTTGGCCGCAAAAATTGCGGCGAGCCTCAGTTCGGTATCGCCCGTTTTGGTCAAGGCATGCCCTCGGACCGCACCGAGCAGACTATCGCGGCCCCCGGGGAGGCAACACCCCGAAGTTCAGATTATTCGCCTCATTTTTGAGAGAGCGGCGATGTCGTAAGGTCAAGTGCGGACTTCAGCGCTTGTAACCCTGTCTGCTTCACCCTCGTGAAAAGTGCCAAAAACGAAGTGACGACAACTTGGGTTTTGCGATCGCCCGCTCTGCGACCAAATATCGGATGTGCAATCGCACGTCACGTGTTCTCGCTTCGCGAGCCCGCGATACGCAAGAGCGCATCGTAGAATGACCTCGCAAACTGCGACAAATCAACTCGACGGGCAAATCACTCAAGAGTCTGTCCAGCCCAGCCACGAAAAATATTCCGCTCGCGCCGTCGGGCAAATCAGTGATTTAACTCTGCCCGTCTCACGGCAGATGAGGGGCGATCGCGATCGTCACGAACGTGCGGTGGGATGCGGTGGACGCGAGAGCCATGACTGACGAGGCTGGCTCAAACGTACGGTGAAGTCGTGTGGTCCTGACGCCGCGGTGCTGGCGTCAAGTTCTTTGGGAAGCAAAGCTTCCTGAGGGGCGACGGTGGCAAAAGAGCCGTTCACCGGGGAGAGCACGAAGTAAGCCGTAAAGCCACTGCGCAGGGAAGGCCGGG
>PNLC01000022.1 GCA_013822885.1 Bradyrhizobium sp. | reverse complement strand
TCAGTTTCCCGGCGTCCAGGGCTGGTAGTCGCCGGTCGCTTTCGGGCGGCGGCCGCTCGCGAGCGTCGAGCCGGAGGGACGATAGGCCGCCGGCGTGCCGGTCATGTTGGGCACATGGGGCTTTTCCCACTCGCGCGGTGTGTAGCTCTCTTCGGTCGGGGCGACATCAACGGTGTGATGCAGCCAGCCGTGCCAGGAGGGCGGCACCCGTGTCGCCTCGGCGTAGCCGTTATAGATGACCCAGCGCCGCTGAAAACCCAGCGTCGGGTCGATCTTGCCGCCTATGGTGCGATAGTAGCGGTTACCCTGCTCGTCCTGGCCGACCAATTCGCCGAATCGCCACGTCCACAATTGCGTGCCGAACGTCTGGCCGTTCCACCAGGTGAAAAACTTGAGCAGAAACTGCTTCATGAGGGCTCGGCCGGTTCGAGAACTGTGCTGCTCTGATGCCATCGGCGGGCCAGATTGTCCAGACGCGGGGCGATATCCCGCCCAGCGAGGCGCGGAGACGTCCCGATTCGACGGCTTGGCGATCGCGGAACCAACGTATTCTGTTCATCCCGCGTACAGTTCCGCCGGGCAGTATCGGGGCGCGCACGATCGGGTGCATGGGCTCGGAACCTCTCCCTGTGCAGGGGGTTGGGACCTATATCCCGCAGATGGAGCCAATGATGATTAATCTGAAAGTTTTAAGTACGGCCGCAGCGCTGGCACTCGTGTTGCCGATGGTTGTGCCGAGCCAAAGCTCGGCCCAGGTGCCCGGCATGAAGGGAGGCGGTGGAGGTGGCGGCGGTGGCGCTGTAGCCGCCCCAAGCATGGGCGGCCGTGGCGGCGGCGGTGGTGCTGTAGCGGCTCCCAGCATGGGGGGCGGCGGCGGTGGTTTTAGAGGTGGTGGCGGCGGCGCCGTAGCTGCCCCGAGCGTCGGCGGTGGCGCGATGGTGCCCGGTGGCGGCCGAGGTTTTGCAGCCGGCGGTGGCGGCGGCTTTAGACCGGGCGGCGGCGGCCCGGCGATTGTAGGCCGCCCTGTGCCCGGCGGCGGCGGAGGAGTTGTAGCAGGCGGAGGCTACGGAGGCGGACGCCATTATCATGGTGGTCACCGTCACCATTATCGTGGCGGCGGGTTCTGGCCGGGTGTTGCAATTGGCGCCGGCATCGGGTCCAGCTACGGCTATTACGGCAGCAGCCCCTATTACTACGACGACGAATATTATGACGACGGCGTGGTTGCCGTGTCGCCCGCGCCGGCTGGCGGCGATTCCGTGGCCTATTGCATGCAGCGATTCAAGTCCTACGACCCGGCGTCGGGGACCTATCTCGGCTATGACGGACAGCGTCACCCCTGCCCGTAACGGCATGATCTCGTGAGATCCAAGGGCGGCGCATTGCGGTGCGCCGCCCTTTTGCGTGCGCAGCCTACGAACGCAGCGCCACCGCAACCCCGCCGAGCGTAAAGACCAGCGCGGCAAGTTCGCGCAGGCCCAGCGGTTCGTTCAGCATCGCCGCCGCCGCGAGTACGCCGATGACCGGCACCAGCAAGGTGCCGATCGAGGCGGTTGCGGCCGGCAGCCGTTCCAGCGCCGCAAACCAGCACACGTAACAGAGACAGAACTGAATCAGCGTCATATAGAGCAACGAGGCCCAGCCGACCGCCGAAAGTGCCGCCAGTTGCGGCTGTTCGACGGCGAGCCCGACAATGGCGATCGGCAGGCAGCCAAGCCCGATCTGCCAGGCGGCCAGCGATAATGGCGGCATCGCCAGCGGGAAATGCTTGGTCAAGACCGTGCCGAGACCGACGCACACCGCGCCCGCGAGCGCAAATGCGATGCCGGGCAGTTTCTCGATGCTGGCTTCGAAACCGTTGCCGCCGATCAGCACGGCGATTCCGACCAGGGCGACCATCAGCGCGACGCCGCGCACCGGCGACAGCCGTTCGCCGAGTATCGGCCAGGCCAGGAACGCCACCCAGACCGGGATCGAAATGCCGAGCACCGCAGCTTCACTGGCGTTGAGCCACAACAATGCGAGCCCCATGAAGGCGACCCAGCCGCCGATCGTCAGCATCGAGACCAGCAGCAGCCGCAGCCACATCGCCCGCGGTACGCTCAGCTTCTCGTGCCGCGCGAACGCGAACAAGGCGAGCGCCACAGCACCGACGATGCCGCACAGGCCGCGCGAAGACAGTGGCGGCCACTCCGTCAGCAGATGTTTCATGATCGGGAAGTTGAGGCCCCATCCCACCGAGGTGATCGCAAGCAAGGTGAGCCCGAGCGGCGACAACCGGCCGCGTCCGGCGTGACTGAGTGGAGACATGGCAGGCCTGAATCCGCAACCTTGGGTGCATTTGTTCTTGTTCTGAAAGAGGCGCAACGGAATCCCGCGCCGCAATCCACATATGCACTTTATCATACAGACGTTCTGTCGGCTTTTCGACTTAATCGTCGCATGGGATGTGCGAGTCGCCTATCGCCACCCTAAGAAGAAGGAAGCATCGTGCCGCGCGTTCTCGTGGTCGATGACGACCCGCTGGTCTGCAAGACCATCGAGGTTTGTCTGACGCGCAAGGGGTTCGAGGTCACCGTTGCCGACGGTGGTGAAGCAGGCATGCGCGCACTCGAAGCCGCCGACTTCGATCTGATGCTGATCGACGTCTTCATGCCGCACATGCGCGGCTTCGAATCGATCAGGATGTTCCACGAGCGCCGGCCGGACGTGCCTGTGGTCGCGATGTCGGGCTACGCCTTCGCCAACGCCGAGCGTGCGCCGGATTTCCTGCGGATGACCATCGAACTCGGCGCGGCATGCTGCCTGCGCAAGCCGTTCACGCAGGACGCGCTGTTGACCGTCGTCCATCAATGCATCACCAGTCCGGAAGCTTCCGCGCGCCTCTCGAAATGAAATACCACGTCGCAATGCCTTCGCAGCGAATCGTTCTCGGAATCGGCCTCGCTATCCTTCTCGCCATCGGCGCGGCCTCGATCGGTCTGGACATCAAATCACGGCTGGATACCGCCTCCGTCGACCATGCGCTCGCGGTGCTCAGCAAGATTGCGGACATGCGGCCGCTGCTGCACCGGGCCGAAAGCACGGCACGCTCCTTCGCGATCACGGGCGATCAGGAATTCGCCACGGAATATCAGCATACCACCGGCGCGCTGATGCCCGCCCTGGACCGCCTGATCGCCACCGTCCACGACAGTCCCGGCGAGCGCCGGCTGATCGAAGAGACCAGGACGCTGGTCGAGCGCCAGATCGCCTTCAACGGCGAATTGATCAGGCTGCGCAATGCCGGCGATGACGCCGGCATTGTCGCGCTCGTCAGCCGGGAAGATCGCGCGGCGACCGCTGCGATTGCTGACAATCTCGACAAGTCGGTGATGGAAGCCCGCAGGCTGCTCAGGGCCAGACGCGCCGATTCCGAGGCCAGCGGACGCATCCTGCTTGCGATCGATCTCGCCGGCGTCGTACTGATCCTGATCCTCGCCGCCGCGCTCGTGGCATCCAGCCGCCGCTCGCGACACGAATTGCAGCAGTCCCTCTCCGCGACCAAAGCGACCAACGAGGCGCTGGAGGCGGCGGTCGCCGAGCGCACCGAGCATCTGGTTGCCGCCCATGCAGAACTCAGGCATTCGGCCGCGGTGCTGCAGAGCACCTTTCACAGCATGGCAGAGGCCGTGCTCGTCCTCGATCCCGACGGAGACATCCTGCTCGCCAATCCGGCGGCCGAGACGATGCTGCGTTACCAGCGCGGCATGAACGTCCGGCAACTGGGCAGTTTGAGCGTCGCCTATCATGCCGACGGCGTGACGCGCCTGCAGCCGAAGGAGATGCCTTCGGCGCAGGTGCTGCGCGGCGAGACGTTCGATGAACAGGAACTCTTCATCCGTCCCGCCGACGACCGTTCCCCGATGCATCTCGTGGTCAGCGGCCGCTCGCTGCTCGACACCTCGGGCAACATAGCCGGCGCGGCGCTGGTCTATCACGACATCACCGCGTGGCGCGAAACCGAACACAAGCTGTTGCAGTCGCAGAAGCTGGACGCCATCGGCAAGCTCACCGGCGGCGTCGCGCACGACTTCAACAACATGCTGACCGTTATAACAGGCACCACCGAAACGCTGGTCACGAGCCTCAAGGATCAGCCGGCGCTGCAGAAGACCGCCGAGCTGATCGACCAGGCGGCCGAGCGCTGCAGCGAGTTGATCCAGCACCTGCTCGCCTTCGCCCGCCGCCAGCCGCTGCGCCCGCGCAATGTCGACATCAACGGCACCGTGCTCGACATCGCCAGGCTGCTTCGTCCGACTCTCGGCGAGCAGATCGAGGTCAACTCGATGCTCGAGCAGGAGGTGGCAACCGCCCATATCGACGCCTCGCAGCTTGCGAACTCCGTGCTCAACATGGCGATCAACGCCCGCGACGCGATGCCGAACGGCGGCAAGCTGCTGCTGGAGACGCGCAACGTCGTGCTCGACGAAGCCTACGCGCAGGCCAATCCCGACGTGCAGCCCGGGCTCTATGTGATGCTGGCCGTCAGCGACACCGGCACCGGCATGTCCCCGGAAGTGCAGGACAAGGCGTTCGAGCCGTTCTTCACCACCAAGGAAGTCGGCAAGGGCTCCGGCCTCGGGCTGAGCATGGTCTACGGCTTCGTCAAGCAATCGGGCGGGCATGTGCGGATCTATAGCGAGGTCGGCCACGGCACCACGATCAAGCTCTATCTGCCGCCTGCCGAGGGCCAGGCCGAGATAGCCCCTGCCCCGACCGCCCCGCTGGCGCACGGCAACGAGATCATCCTGGTGGTAGAAGACGACGCGCTGGTGCGCAACTTCGTCACCTCGCAACTGCAGAGCCTCGGCTACCGGACGCTTGCCGCCGCCGACGGCCCGTCGGCGATGAAGATGATCGAAAACGGCCAGCCTTTCGATCTGCTGTTCACCGACGTCATCATGCCCGGCGGCATGACCGGACGGCTACTCGCCGAACAGGTCGCGACGCTCCGGCCCGGCATCAAGGTGCTGTATACGTCCGGCTATACCGACAACGCGATCGTGCATCAGGGCCGCCTCGACCCCGGCGTGCTGCTGCTGACCAAGCCCTATCGCAAATCCCAACTGGCCGACATGATCCGCCGCGCGCTGGGCGGCGGGGCTGCTTAGGCAACCATCGCCAAGGTTCAGTCTAGCTGGGCCGAACGCGCTTTCGTCGCACGAGGAAGTGGACATACAACAGAACCGGTACCGTCAGCGTGAGCCACGATACGACATCCCACCATCCATCGCCGATAAGCGCCGCAAGAAGGCCGACGATGCTCAACACGCCGACGACGATCGGGGCGGCGAAAATCTGTCCAAGCGTTCGATGGTTTCTCACGACAAACCATCAAGACGACATGAGAGGGGCATTGACCGCGGAGCCTTGCGCGATGGCGCGATCGACGCTGACGCCGGCCTTGCGCCGGCGCAGCCAGAGATAGACGCCCGTACCCAGCACGATGATCGTCAGCACATCGAGCACCGCCCAGAGGATCCGAAGCGGCAGGCCGCCGTAATCGCCGAAATGCAGCGGCTGCGAAATGAACAGGGTCGTGACGTACCAGGGCATGTCGCGGCTGTCGGTCAGCATGCCGGTTTCAGCGTCGATCAAGGCAGGCTTCAACAGGCGCGAGGTTACAGGCGTGTCGCCTTTCAGGAACACGATGTAGTGGCTCTTGCTGCTGAAGACCGTTCCCGGAAAAGCGACAAAGCTGGGCGTCATGCCCGGAACGGCGCGCGCGGCGACGTCCACGGCAGCCTGAACCGAGGTCAGCTTCGTGGGTGGCGCACGATCGCGGTATTGCGCCGTCATTTCGGCCAACTGCCCGTACTGCCACGCCTTCAGAACGAGATCGGCCCAGGTATTGATCACGCCGGTGAAGCCGACCACGAGCGTCCACATGACCAGCAGTATGCCTGCCAGATTGTGGATGTCGAGCCAGCGCACGATGCGCGGGCGGTGGCCGCGGTAGGCGCCGAAATCCAATTTCCGCATCGAGGGCGCATAGACGACGATGCCGGATATGATGGCGACACAGAACAGGATCCCCATCAACCCAAGGAACAGCTTGCCCGGCAGGCCGGCAAACATGTCGACGTGCAGCTTGAGCATGATGTAGGTGAAGCGCCCGGTCACATCGGGCGAATCGAGATAGGCGCCGGTATGCGCGTCCATCCGGACAAAGCGGTTGTTCGTGGGGTCGGACGTGATGGACTCGCCGACGCTGACGAACATCACGCTCGGATCGTCGCGGTCCCAGATCAGGAAGTGCGGTACTTTCAGGGAGGAGTTCGCCAGGGCATTGGCGAGCAGCTTGTCGAGGTCGGCGTTGGGCGTACCGGGGGAAACGGCAGCAGGCTTCACCTCGCTGTGCAGGAGGTCGTCGATCTCGTGATGAAAGATCAGCGGCAGGCCCGTGATGCACAACAGCAGCATGAAGAGCGTACAGATCAGGCTCGTCCACTTATGGACGAAGCCCCATCGCCGAAGTGACTTCGTTGCCGGCGTCAACGTCCTAGTTCCAATTGTACTTCAAGGTTCCGAGAACGGTACGCGCTTTGCTGAGACCGCAATAGCGGCAAACCTATGAAGCAGGACGCAACATAGTAATGATTGGCCAAATGGCAGATGTGCGGCATCAACGCTGGTTCGAAGTGATCATGCCGCAAGTATGCGGTTCACTTCGGTCGCTCGCAAGGGCAGCGCGCCGGGATGCAGTTTAGAAGAGCTTCAGATTAGAAGAGGTCTAGAAACGCCAAGCAACATCTCCAGCGATCCCCCGGAATCTGCCCCATCCATGATAATGTTCGCTGCGCCGGCTCAGATGCCGAGCGCACTCTGGTAGGAATGATGGAAGTCTCCACGTGGCAAGAAGTTGACGTGCTTGCCGCTACCCAGTGAGCATCCGCTCTCCTGTCGACGTCGTTTATGCCGCCTCTCAGACAGATCCGGCAACGTTGCGATGTGAGGCTGGCGCAGACAGGAAGGGCGAGATCACGGTTTCCCCTCCACCGATCGCGGACGGTTAGAGCCGAGGCTCGCTGCGCAATGTCGTCACGATATCCGACGCAGGCGGGCAAGATGGCTAATCCGTCAGGTCTCGGAGGGCGAGCGCGGTGCCATTTTGATGCCGCCGTGCAACACATCATCGGATCTTTTCTCGATTTCGAGCCCTTCTAAAGCTCCTGAGGAGCACGATCGGTTAATGCCTTTGAAAAGCACTTCTCCTGGTGCCGAACGGGGACAACAAGAAAATGATTTCACGTTTCGCTTTGCGATCGATGCTGGGTACCGCGGGCACCGTTTTATTGTTGGCAGATGTCGCAGGTGAGGCCGCAGCGCAGTCACCTCTGCCTCCTGTCACGGTCGACGCACCCAGGGCAAGAGGCGCCGAAAGAAATCAGGGCGCGACGACCAGCGCGCCGCGCACGCGTGCGGTGAACAGGGCGAGACAGACAAATCGCAACGTGGCGGCAGTTCCACAGGCGTCAGATAGCAACGCGCCTAGCGGAATCGAAAATCCGCAAGGACCAGTAAACGGCTACGTCGCCAACCGAACCCTTAGCGGGACCAAGACCAATACGGCACTTCGCGAGATACCACAGTCCATTTCGGTTATTGGTGCAGACCAGATTCGTGACCAGAAGCCTCAATCATTCGATCAGATCCTGCGCTATACGCCCGGCGTTGGAGGCGAGCAGTTCGGCGCCGATACGCGCAACGACTGGTTTTTCCTGCGCGGTTTCCGTGCGCAGCAGGATGCGATGTTTCTGGATGGCCTGCCGCTATTCAATACGGCCTTCGCGACATGGAAGTTGCAACCGTTTGGCCTGGAACGTGTCGAGGTGCTTCGCGGGCCCTCTTCAGTGCTCTATGGCGGCGGATCGCCCGGCGGCATCGTGAACGCCGTCAGCAAGTTGCCCACGGCCGAGCCCATTCGCTATATCGAAACCGGCGTCAACTCCTTTGGCAATGGATATGTGTCGTTCGATGTCGGCGAGCGCCTGCTTATTCCGCCGGCAAGCGGCACGCTCGATGGTCGCGTTGTCGGCGTGGTCAAGGGCGGCGGGACGCAGGTCGATTTCACTCAGGATAACAGCTACTATCTTGCACCGAGTTTCACCTATCGGCCGGACGCCAATACGCGCTTCACGGTCATGGCGCTCGCGTCGAAGGACAGGACCAACGGCAACAACTGGCTGCCATATGAAGGCAGCGTCATCAGCGCTCCCTTTGGTAAGATCCCGACCAAGCTGTTCACGAGCGAGCCGGGTCAGGACTATTTCATGCGCGGGCAGACGATGGTTGGCTACCAGTTCGAGCATGACTTCTCGAACGGCATGACGTTTCGTCAGAACGCGCGCTATGCTCATGTCGACGTGAACATCAACTCCTATATCGGAGCCGGTTACGTCGGTCCGCCGGCAAGCGCGACGCTGCAGCGCTATCGCTTTGTTGCGAACGACTCGGCAGACCTCGGGACCATCGATAATCAGCTGGAAGGCCGTTTCAACACAGGCGCCATCAGCCACAAGGTTCTGGCTGGTGTGGACTACAAGAAGTACCGGCTGGATGATTATCAGGCCTCGGCATTTCCCGCCGGTCCGCTGAATATCTTCAACCCGGTATACGGTTCCGTTACGCCGATGGGGGCACCCTACCTCAACCGCATCCTGGACCAGCAACAGATCGGTGTTTACCTGCAGGATCAGATGAAGCTTGACCGTTTCACATTGGTTCTCAGCGGCCGTAACGACTGGGTCGATACTCAACAATTCAACCGGCTCGCCGTGCCGAACACCTCTCGCGACGTCAGCAAGGCAACGGGCAGAGCCGGCTTGATCTATGACGTGGGTCTTGGTCTTTCACCCTATGTTTCCTACGCAACCGGTTTCGATCCCGTCATCGGAACGACGCGAACGGGGGAATTCTTTATGCCGGAAGAAGCCAAGCAGGTCGAGGTCGGCGCGAAATGGGAGCCCGCGGGATTCAACGGATACCTCACCGCCGCGTGGTTCGATCTTCGCAAGACCAATGCGTTGACGATCGATCCGACCAACATCTTCTTCCAGGTACAGAACGGCGAAGTGACTTCGCGCGGCGTCGAACTGAGTGTTACGACCAACCTGACGCCCGACTTCAAGATGGTCGGATCGGTCTCGTCCTACGACTTGTTCATCAGCAAGGACCCGAATGCGGCACTGCTCGGCAAGAGGCCGGTCGCGATACCGACCGTGCTTGCGTCGCTGTGGGGCGATTACACGTTCCACAGCGGACCGCTGGCAGGCTTCGGCTTCGGAGGGGGCGCTCGCTATGTCGGCGAGTCCTTTGCCGATCAGGCGAACACCCTGGCGGTTCCGTCGCGAGCCCTGTTCGATGCAGCGTTACACTATGAGTACCAGCAGTGGCGCGCAGCCCTGAACGTCACCAACGTAGCCGACAAGATTTTCGTGTCGAGCTGCGATGGCTTGACGTCCTGCTTCTACGGTGAGAGACGCAAGGCGATGCTCAGCCTTGCATACCGCTGGTAATCGCCAATAGGGGCGATCAACGAGCGTAGCAGTGTCTTCACTGGCACTGCTACGTTCATCGCTTTGATGTGAGATGCCTCCAGGCAAAAGCTCCTTAGCGGAAGCATCAAACAGGATACTATGGCGTTTGACTGTTTATCTGCCCAGCAGACATCCGCTACCTGTTCCGGATGTCGACATGATCTTCGAGAGTCACCTTCTCGAAATCGTTGATCAGAATTTCAACGTGGATGTTCCAGCGGCCGCCGGTCGGTATCGGAAGCTGAGGGATGCGCCAGGCATTGTCGCTCCCCTTGATCGCGAGCCGGGAAATGGCCTCGATGTCGGCCGTCTTGTTGTCGAGGGTCAAGCGAACCTCCCTGGCGTCCAGACCGCCAAAGTCGCCTCGCATGATGACAATGCTCGCCTGCACCATTCCAGCCCGCGCCGGTTCGAAGGTCACGTTCGCCATGGCGGCGGCGGTGTGGATGTGGACGAGCGCTGGTTTCGCGGATGCGATGACGAGCGCGCGAGGGGGCGGTGTGAAGCGCCACGCGGCGACCAGCCCCAGAATGGCAACAACGATCGCGATTTCGATCCCGATCAAACGCGCCAGCACGCGGCGCGGCTTCGTCGCTCCGGCGATCACCGTTTCCGTCAGACGAAACCGGTTCCACGCCGCAACCGCAAGAAGAACGGCCACGAGACTGAGCTTCGCGCACAGGACCAGACCGTATGCGGTCGACAGCAAGGCGCGAGGCTCCGCGACCTGTACGACCGCAAGAATTGCGCCTGACACGACGAGCGCAACGACGGCCCAGGGTATCGCACGCGAGAATCGTGAGAGGACCGCCTCGGGCGCGGGTTCTCTCAGCATCGCCGCGCCAAGCGGAACAAGGGCCCCGATCCAGATCGACACAGAGATAGCGTGTACGAACACAGCGGGCCGGGTCAGCCATTGTGGCGCAGCCGAGCTGGCATGGCCGCTCAGCGCCAACGCAAGGCCGGCGGTCGCGACACCGCACAGCGAAAGCGCACGGGCGCCTCGCGTTTGAAGTGCCGCAAGACCTGCGAGCAGTGCACACGCCGCGGCAATGGCCGTTACGCCGAACGAAGTTTCAAACCCCGTCTTCCATGCCTTCCAGTCTGCCAAGCCCGATAGCGGCAGCTCCAGCGCATCCGCGCCCTGTAGCCCGACCAGCACCGGCGTCGCGACAAGTCCCGCCAGCACGCAGACCCTGATCGTGGTTCGTCCAACACGAAGCCCTGGAGCAAGCCATGCAAGAAAGAAGCTGCCGCCGGTCCCGGCAAACAGTCCGACGTAGAAAACGACTTTGAGCGCCCATAGAACGGCGGAGACGGCTGGCTGCACCGAGCTCTGCACCGCGAGTCCCGGGCCCGCGCTTGGTGCGCCGACCGAGAACACGACAGTGCCGCCGATCGGATGGCCGTCGAGCGAGACCACACGCCAACTCAGGACATGCGTGCCGTCGCGCAACCCCGGGGGTAGAGCGATCGCGAGCGACGTCTCGCGCTCGGTCACAGCCTGCACCGCTGTCGATGCGCTGTCCGGTGCCACCAGCCGCAGCGCCAGCGGCGACACCGGTTCGTTGAACGTGAGGGTGAGCCGCGGCGGCGACGCCGGAATGACGGCGCCGTCGGCCGGTTCGCTCGAGACAAGCGTTGCATGCGCGCGCGCAGGCGCCGCAAGCACCGCCTGCACCGCCACCGCGACCAGAATTGCCGCAATGGCCAAAACGCGCATCGCTGCTTCCGCCTACCTCTTCGGGAGGAGCTTAACGCCGGGCGCCGGTTCCTTGTAGTCGGCCCCGGTCTTGCCCTCGGCAGGAATCTCGATCCAGCGGTTCACGCCAATTTCGCATTCCTGGACGACGGGAAAATAGAGCGTCTTGCCCGGCACGAGATCCTCGGTCAGATAAACCGACAGGATCATTTCGTCGAAGTGCTCGTCCGGTAGACGCCCGGTCCATGCCACTTCCTTCACGCCTTCGCCGACCGTGCTGTGGTACATCGTGTACGTCTTGCCGTACTCACCCCTCACCGTCTCGATCTGCCAGCCGGGCTTCGGCATCGGCTTGACGCCGATCACGCCGTCGGGAATGCGCACCCTCACCTTCAGCGTCGGCGATGCGCCGCACCCGTGCGGCACCCGGAACACGGCCTTGTACGACGCGCCGATGGCGGCTTCCTGACGTTCCAGCGTGACGTGTGCATGGGCAGTGCTGATGGCGATGGCGCAAATCGAGAGAGCCAATGAAATTGATCGCATGCTGTTCTCCGGCAGAATGAATTGTTTCGTCATGTCAGGCCTCACATCCGGTATCGCAAGCCGCCGTAGATCGCTCGTCCATATCCCGGATTGAACAGTGCCGAGACGGGCGTGGCGATTTCAGAGGTGATCGTGGACGAGATGTAGCGGGTATCGAGCAGGTTGCGTGCCTCGAGATAGCCGGACCAGCCGGGTGCACCCGTGTCATAACCGACCTTGAAGTTCAGCAGCGCGTACGGGTCGATCGTGAGGCTATTGGCGTTGTCGGCGAAGTACGACTGCGGCATCCATTCGACGTTCGGCCCCGCGTAGAAGCCGTTTGGATGCTTGTAGAGTACTTCGGCACGGAGCAGATGCGGCGGCACGCCGGGCAACTGGTTGTTACCCCAGCGCGCATCATTGTCGAAGCGGAAGTCGCTGTAGGTGTAGGCGAGATTGAACCAGAGCCGGTCCTCCTGGGTGAAGACAGACTTGAGGAACGCCACGCCGAGCCCGGCTTCCACACCCTGGTGCACGGTGCGGTTCGCGTTGATGACGGTGCAGAGGCTGAACGGCGACGTCCTCAGGCACTGCAACTCGTTCTTGATGTCGGCGCGGTAGAGTGACAGGTCCCACGTGAGGTCGGGCCTGCGGCCGCGGGTTCCGATCTCGTAGGTGGTCGCGGTCTGGGCATCGACGCTGGAGCTGATCGGTGACGAGAACGTATTGGCGTCGAAGGTCGGCACCTCGGCGCTTCGCGAGATATTTCCGAACACCTGCCAAGTCGGATCGACGTCCCAGATCGCGCCGACCCTGGGGCTGAAGATGTCCCAGCTGCGGCGGCCGGACTGGTCGCCGTTGGAGAAGAACCGATCCTGCTGATCGCGGACCGCATGCATGAACTGCCCACCGGCAATCAAGGCGAAGTTCGGCAACACGAAGAAACTGTTTTCGGCATAGGCCGAGTGGTTCTGCGATTTCCATAGCGCGTCCGTCACCAGCGCGCCTTTGATCGCGTTGCCGATGTTGTCGTACTCTTTATAGTCGATCGTGCCGTCGAGAATATTTCCGCCGACGATCAACCGGTTTCGGAAACCTCCGATCATCCGGTCGTCTGTCGCCCGGACGAAGCCGCCGTAATCCCTGACGTAGTAGTCGAGGTACCGAAAGATCGGGTGATCGACGTGGCGCTGGTGGGTGAAGAGACCGAAGTCCACGGTCGTGGCGCCGAAGCGCAACGTGGTCTTGTTGGCGACGCGCACCGAATCGATGTTGCGCTGCTGGTCCTGCCGCACGAATTCGGGATCCGCGGCCCGCGGCGTGGTCAGCGCGGTGGTCTTGTCGAGTTCGCCCGGCAGGCGCTGATGCCACGAGTTCGCATTGACATAGAAGCGCGTCTCGGCATCCGGCGAGAACTGGTAGCCGATATTGGCATTGAGACGTTCGATATTGCCGTTGCTGTGTTCGCGGAACCCGTCCTCGCGCTGCGCCGAGCCGGTGACGAACCAATCGGCGGGTCCGCTTACGCCTCCGGTGCTGGCCTGGCCGCGCACGAAGCCGAACGAGCCGGCGTCGAACCGCGCCTCGAACGGCGACGCATCGCGCCCGGTCGGCGTGACGAAATTGATCGCGCCACCCAGCGAGTTGGCGCCGTAGCGCAGCCCGTTCGCGCCCTTGTAGACTTCGACATAGCGGTAGGCGGTCGGATCGATCTCGAAGACATCGAACAGGCCGTCCGCGGTGTTGATCGGGATGCCGTCCATGTAGACGTTGATGCCGCGGTTGCCGTAGTTGCGCGACAGACCGGAGCCCCGGATCGAGATCCGGTTGTCGATGTTCGACTTGGGCTGCGTGATGACGCCCGGCACCCAGCCGAGGACATCCCTGACCGTATTGGCGGGCCCGTTCTTGAACGCGGTATCCGGCACCAGTTCGACGCCGCCGGGGATGCGGTTGATGATGGCGCGCGCCTGCTCGGTCGTCGGAACCGTCAGGCTGGCGCCCGGCGGCGTCTCCAGGCCGGTTGCCGTCTGCGCGTTGGTACTGCCCTGCGGCGCCGATGCCGGCGCGGCACGTCGTACCCGCGCCGTCCGCGTCGCGGCGGGCTGTGCCGGACGGGTGGCAGCCGCCCGCCTTTGTTGAGGCGCATCGACGGTGACAGGCGGCAGTTGAGATTGCGAACTGGTTTGAGCCGCGGCAGGAACGGAAAGGAAGGCGGCGGCGGACGCGAGCAAAAGGCTGCGACGCCGCGTGGACGCGGGCAACATCGGTGTAACTCCACCAAATCTGAAAAGACGAGCTAAGGAAGCGCAGACGTCAGATCAGGCCTGGGGGCCCACGGGCTTGATTGTCGGAGAATTTTGCAAGCGCGACGAAGACGTCGCCGGAAGCTGCGACCAACGCTGCTTGCGAAGGCACGCGCTCGATCAGCACCGGAAACGGCGGCGGAGGCAGGGCCGCGGTAGAATAGTTGCCGACGCAAAGCGGGCAATGCACGGACGCCCGCTTGTCACTCTTTCCGGCATCGCCCTGCACCGCGCCGATATCGGCACTATTGGCGCAAACAACGTGTCCGGCGGCCAAGGTCAGAGGCGACAGCGCCGCCGCATGCAGCACACTTGAAAGGATGACGTTCAGGACGAGCGCGTAGGCGGCAAGCCAAGCCACCCCGATGCCGATCATCCGTTTGCGCGATGAGTATTTCACAGAAGTTCCCCGCGCCAAAGTATCAGCGTGGCGGAACAAGTCAAAGGGCGAGACTGCGACGCCATGATGGCCGCGCGCAGGCAGAGAACCGGACAACTGCCGCGCGCACGTCACGTCACGAGCCGGATCCGAGCACGTCGCGACTCCTGGAAACAGCTCCGTTGAGGATCCCAAATCGAGCGGGCAGACGTCGCTTTCTTCAGAACTTGTAGCCAATACGCGCGGTCACCTGATTGGTGCTCAATTCCTGCTTGAAGCCGACGACACCGAGATTCAAGATCGGTATGGGGTAAACGAAGTTCCTGGTCTCGTATTGCGAGTAGCGGTATTCGATGCCTGTGAACCAGTTGTTGGTGAAAGCGTAGTCGATGCCGCCTCCGACCGTCCAACCCCACCGCACGCCATCACCCCCGATAGAGATGCCGGTCGTTGGGATCGAGGTTTCATTGGAGACGAACGCTGCGCCGCCCGTCAGATAGAACAGAGCGCGGTCGGCAGCATAACCGAACCGTCCACGGATCGAACCACCCCACTTGCTGTGCGCGGTCAGAAAATCGCCGGTGATGGAGGTGTAGCGTATCTTGCCGACGGTCCACCCCGTAAAGTCACCTTCGACGCCCAGCACCACCTGCCCCATCTGGTAGTTGTAACCGCTCAGGATTCCGTAGCTCAGGCCATTCCTGTTGGATGCGGATGAGACGATGAAGGGCGTGCCAAGCACGACCGCCCCGGTGGTGTATTCGGGACTCGTTTCGATCCACCCGAGCGCGCCTCCGAGATAAAAGCCCGTCCAGGAAAACGCCGGCACATAGGCGACCGGTGCAACCGGCGCTCGCGCCGGAAGATCGGCAGCCAGCGCGGGCACGTTCGACAAGATCGAAGCGGCGGAAAACAAGGCGACGCGGGCTAGACGGTTCATGACGGGCTTTCGGTGAGACGGCTGAGGGCAGGCTTTCGTCATTCCCAACGGTCTTGAAAGTTGGACGTTCGCACAACAACACGCCGTGGACGCTATGCAAAATCAGTAGCTTGCGCGCATGAGGGAATGACTGTGCCATAATGGGGACAGCGGAGGTATTCGCTCACCAACCACGGTTGCTCGGGCCTCAGCAGCGCCCGATCGACACCCGGTAAACTACGGGATCCATGCCCCCCTGCCACGCCTTGATCTCTCGGACGTGGCACCTTGCTTGGGCGAAGTCAGCGCGCTGTTGGGTTAAGCACGCGCAACGACACGCACGTCACGAGCCGGATCCGCCCGCCACGATCTTCTCGTTCAGCTTCTGGTCGACGGTCTGCACCGTGCGGTCGATCTCGGCGCTGGACGCGCCGAGTTGGTCGGACACCAGTTTCACCAGCAGGTCGACGCGCTCGATGAACGGCGCGCCGCTGGCGACCGCCCTCGCCGCGGATGACGGCTTGAGCAGGCTTTCCGCGGCCTTGGCATATTTTGCGAACGGCACCTGGTCGGCAGGGTCGGCCCCGAGACGCCGCGCGATGCCGTCGACATGATCATAGATCGATTGCGAGAGTTTGAGATCGCCATGCACGGCGTCGCGGATCGACTGCGGCTCGTTCGGCGTGATGCAGCGGTAATTGCCGGTCAGGAGCATCGACCATTTCGCCAGCGGCACGAACAGCGAGTCGAACACCTTGAGCTTGACCGGGACGTCCTTGCCCTCCAGCGTCACCGCGTCGATGTCGGCTTCGAGTTCGCGCAACAGCTTGTTGTGCTTTTCATCTGCAAATGCCGCGGCCTTGAAATTGGTCGGCAGGCCGACGTGAAGTACGTTCGCGGCCTCTTCCGGCGGACGAAACGCCTGCGGATCGGGCGAGCACAGCGACACCAGTCCGGGCTCGAAGCGTTCCCAAACGGATGCGTTTGTGTAGGCCTCCTCGAGGTCCATCTCCGCCAGCGCCGGGATGCGCTTGAGATAAGGCAGCGGCGGCATGTTCATGATCGACAGGCACGGCAGTTTTGCTTCCGCGATCTTGATCATGAGAACGCGGATGGTGTGGTTGGTGTATTGCGGCTCCTGCATCGCGAGCCCAACCAGATCGTACCGCGACAGATCCACATCCTGCGGCGTGGTCGCGTCCAGTTTGCCCGGCAGGTCGCGCGAGAAGATCGCGCGGTGCACCGCTTCGTCGCGCAGCTTGATGCGAACTTCAGTGCCGTCGCGGTTGATCAGCTCTGCCGTCTTCCGCCGGCAAACCAGGGTCACGTTGTGACCGGCCATCAGGAGTTTCGTGCCGAGCAGCGAGCCGTACGAGGCCCCGAGGATCAGAATGTTGCGCGCCATACTCTTCTCTCGCAAGGTGGTGCCGGTTCTGGCACCCATTATGCCAGACGCCATTCACCCCGATGCCTACTGCAAACCGGCAGGCATTACAACCGCTTACGACCGCGTCGCCAGCACGACGCCGGCCAGGGTAAACACCAGCGCCACGATCTGGAACAGGCCGAGCGGCTCGCCCAGCGCGATCGCGGACGCGACCACGCCGATGACCGGCACCGCCATGGTGCCGATCGCCGCCACCGATGCCGGCAGCCGCGCCAGCGCGGCGAACCAAGAGACATAGGCGATGCAGAACTGGATCACGACCGAATAGGCCAGCAGCCACCAGCCGAGCGGCGTCACCTTCTCGATATGCGTGGTCTCGAACGCGAGACCTAAAATGACGATCGGAAAACATCCGAGCCCGATCTGCCAGGCGGCGGCGGGGATCGGCGGCAGCGGCAGCGGCAGGCGCTTGGCCAGCACCGTGCCGAGCGCGAAGCCGATCGCGCCGGTCAGAGCCATCAATATGCCCGGCAGCTTTTCGGTGGTTGCCGTGATGCCGTTGCCGCCCATGATGGCGGCGAGCCCCGCGAATGCCATCACCAGCGCCACCGTGCGTAGCCATGTCGGCCGCTCGCCGAGCACCGGCCAGGCGATCAAGGAGGCCCATACCGGCATGGTGTAGGCGATCAGCGCCGCCTCGCTCGCCGGCAGCCACAGCAGCGCCAGCCCCATCAGCACCATCCATCCCGTGACGTTCAAGAGCGCAGCCAGCATCAGCCGCGGCCACAGATGCCGCTCGACTTTCAGGCTCTGCGAGAACGCCAGCGCCAGGCCCGCCAGCAGCATCGCCCCGATCACGCCGGTGGTTCCGCGCAAGGTCAGCGGCGGCAGTTCGCTCAAGAGGTATTTTGTGACGGGCCAGTTGAAGCCCCAGCCAACGGAGGTGATGGCGAGGAACATCAGGCCCGCGGGCGCAATCCGCGCACCCGTGGTGGGTTTTGATTCTGACATGGAGCCCGGCAGGGAATGGAATCGGCCTCCACTCTGCCTGTTATCCAGGCAGCGAACCACGGCGGCGCCGGCATGCCAGACCCCCCACGCCGTGGCCCTTGAGGTGAGTCTGACACACGCAACCCCTGAGCCTGAAGAAATACCTGCCCTGTGATTAGCGGGCGAAGCCTTGCTCCACAGGGTGGGGACAATTTTTTTCCCTTGGGAATCCCTGAGGACTCACCGATAGTTGGCGCCATCACAGGCGCGGGACTACCCCCTGTTATCCCTCCTTTTCCACCATATTTAGTATTTGATTCAGGAATTCGTACTAGTCCTTGACGGGTCGGACGGGTTTGGCCTAGCCTTCATCCTGTTCGGCGCGAGTTCTAGTTTTGGGTCCCGCCGGTCGTTCCCAAATGGGGTTCCGAAACGGAGCACTCCGCTGCCGGTTGAGGCATGTGCGGAGGGTTTTGTCTGCTTCGGAGTGGGTTTTGGGACGGTAAAAAACGGGCCGAAAAGGCTCGAGGTAGCGTGGATTAGGGTCCTCCCGCCAATGCGCGGATCGGGGGCCTTGGGGTGGCGAAGCAGAAAACAGGACCGGGACCACCGGTCGAGCTGGCGGGCCGTTGGGGCCACATTTTCGCGTGAGAATGTGGGGCGGTGGCTCGCTTATGGATAACATCCGGGCCTGCGGGAATGCAGTCCGGTCAAAAGAAGACGGGGCACTACAATGCGAATCGAACGACGCAACACCACATCCGGCCAGTCACCCTATGCAGGGATTGATTTCAGGCTGACGACATCCGAGATCCGCAACCCCGATGGTTCGATCGTGTTCCGGCTGGAAAATGTCGAAGTGCCGCAGTTCTGGTCGCAGGTCGCCTCCGACGTCCTCGCGCAGAAGTACTTCCGGAAAGCGGGCGTCGCCGCGCGGCTGAAGAAGGTCGAGGAAGAGACCGTGCCGTCGTGGCTGTGGCGCTCGGTGCCCGACACCGAGGCGCTCGCCCTTCTTCCGGAATCCGAACGGTTCGTCAGCGAGCTGAGCGCCAAACAGGTGTTCGACCGCCTCGCCGGCTGCTGGACCTATTGGGGCTGGAAGGGCAAATACTTCTCCACGGAAGAAGACGCACAGGCGTTCTTCGACGAATTGCGCTTCATGCTGGCCAAGCAGATGGTCGCGCCGAACTCGCCGCAGTGG
Source organism: Bradyrhizobium sp. (assembly GCA_013822885.1). Classification (GTDB taxonomy): domain Bacteria; phylum Pseudomonadota; class Alphaproteobacteria; order Rhizobiales; family Xanthobacteraceae; genus Bradyrhizobium. Next base: position 2,619 of record PNLC01000022.1, on the reverse strand, counting down.
TTCAACACCGGCTTGCATTGGGCCTACGGCGTTGACGGCCCCGGCCAGGGCCACCATTACGTCGATCCCTTCACCGGCAAACTGACGAAATCCAAATCCGCCTACGAGCATCCGCAGCCGCACGCCTGCTTCATCCAGGGCGTGGGTGACGACCTCGTCAACGAGGGCGGCATCATGGACCTCTGGGTGCGCGAGGCGCGCCTGTTCAAATACGGCTCCGGCACCGGCTCCAACTTCTCGCGCCTGCGCGGCGAAGGCGAGCGCCTCTCCGGCGGCGGCCGCTCGTCCGGCCTGATGAGCTTCCTCAAGATCGGCGACCGCGCAGCCGGCGCGATCAAGAGCGGCGGCACCACGCGCCGCGCGGCCAAGATGGTCGTGGTCGACGCCGACCATCCCGATATCGAGACCTATATCGACTGGAAGGTGAAGGAGGAGCAGAAGGTCGCGGCCCTCGTCACCGGCTCGAAGATCAACCAGAAGCACCTGAAAGCCGTGCTGAAGGCCTGCGTGAACTGCGAAGGCTCCGGCGACGACTGCTTCGATCCCGAAAAGAACCCTGCCCTCCGCCGCGAGATCAAGCTCGCGCGCCGCGCACTGGTGTCCGACAACGTCATCAAGCGCGTGATTCAATTTGCGAAACAAGGCTACAAGGACATCGACTTCCCGACCTACGACACCGACTGGGATTCGGAAGCCTACCTCACGGTATCCGGCCAGAACTCCAACAACTCGGTCTCGCTGAAGGACGATTTCCTGCGCGCGGTGGAAACCGACGGCGACTGGAATCTGATCGGCCGCACCAACAAGAAGATCACCAAGACTCTCAAGGCCCGCGAACTCTGGGAGAAGATCGGCCACGCCGCCTGGGCCTCGGCCGATCCCGGCCTGCACTTCAACACCACCATGAACGACTGGCACACCTGCAAGGCGTCCGGCGACATCCGCGCGTCGAACCCGTGCTCGGAATACATGTTCTTGGACGACACGGCGTGCAACCTCGCCTCCGCCAATCTCATCACCTTCTATTCGACGACGACCAAGCGGTTCGACGTCGAATCCTACGAGCACCTTTGTCGTCTTTGGACCATCGTGCTCGAAATCTCCGTCATGATGGCGCAGTTCCCCTCAAAAGCGATTGCCGAACTCTCCTACGAGTTCCGCACGCTGGGCCTCGGCTTCGCCAACATCGGCGGCCTGCTGATGACCATGGGGCTTCCCTACGACTCAAAGGAAGGCCGCGCGCTGTGCGGCGCGCTGACTGCGGTCATGACCGGCGTCGCCTATGCCACCTCGGCCGAGATGGCCAAGGAATTGGGTCCCTTCCCCGGCTACAAGAAGAACACCCAGCACATGCTGCGCGTGATCCGCAACCATCGCCGCGCGGCGCATGGCGAGAGCCGCGGCTATGAGGCGCTAGCGGTGAGCCCCGTGCCGCTCGATCACGCCTCCTGCCCGCAAGAAGACATCATCACCCACGCCAAGGCGGCCTGGGACAAGGCGCTCGAACTCGGCGAACTGAGCGGCTACCGCAACGCGCAGACCACGGTGGTGGCGCCGACCGGCACCATCGGCCTCGTGATGGATTGCGACACCACAGGCATCGAGCCTGACTTCGCGCTGGTGAAATTCAAAAAACTCGCCGGCGGCGGCTACTGGAAGATCATCAACCAGGCGGTGCCCGTGGCGCTGCGGACGCTCGGCTATCGCGAGAGCGACATCGCCGAGATCGAGGCCTACGCCGTCGGCCACGGCTCGCTCTCCAATTCGCCTGGCATCAACGCTTCCACCTTGAAAGCCAAGGGCTTCACCGACGAAGCTCTTGCAAAAGTGGAAAAGGCGCTGCCGACCGCGTTCGACATCAAGTTCGCCTTCAACAAGTGGACGTTTGGCGAGGATTTCCTGCGCGAGACGCTCAAGCTCGCGCCGGAAGCGATCGCAGCTCCCGGCTTCGACCTGCTCGCGGCGCTCGGCTTCAGCAAGCGCGAGATCGAGGCCGCCAACGTGCACATCTGCGGCGCGATGACGGTCGAGGGAGCTCCCCACCTCAAGGCCGAGCACTATCCGGTGTTCGACTGCGCCAACCCCTGCGGCAAGATCGGCAAGCGCTATCTGTCGGTCGAGAGCCACATCCGCATGATGGCGGCGTCGCAGCCGTTCATCTCGGGCGCGATCTCCAAGACCATCAACATGCCGAACGACGCCACCGTCGAGGATTGCAAGTCGGCGTATCTCTTGTCCTGGAAGCTCGCGCTGAAGGCCAACGCGCTCTACCGCGACGGCTCGAAGCTCTCCCAGCCCTTGAACTCGCAGCTCATCAGCGACGATGACGACGAGGACGATGCGATCGATTCTTACTACGACAAGCCGATGGCCGCGCGTGCCGCGCAGGTCTCGGAAAAGATCGTCGAAAAGCTGGTCGAGCGCATCATCGTGATGCGCGAGCGCGAAAAGATGCCGGACCGCCGCAAGGGCTATACCCAGAAGGCGGTCGTCGGCGGCCACAAGGTCTATTTGCGTACCGGCGAATATGACGACGGCCGGCTCGGCGAGATCTTCATCGACATGCACAAGGAAGGCGCCGCCCTGCGCTCCTTCATCAACAACTTCGCCATCGCGGTT
>PNLC01000021.1 GCA_013822885.1 Bradyrhizobium sp. | reverse complement strand
CCTCCTACAACGCGAACTCGCTGTGGCGGAACGGCAGCCGCGCCTTCTTCAAGGATCAGCGCGCTGCCCGCATCGGCGATCTCCTGACGGTGACCGTCAACATCACCGACAAGGCCAACATCGCCAACGAGACCCAGCGCAGCAGAACCAGCAAGGAAGACTCCGGGATCACCGACTTCATCGGATCCCAGACGATCACGCAACCGAACAAGATCCTGCCCGGCCGCCTGCTGACCACGGACTCGACGTCGTCGAGCGACGGCAAGGGTTCGGTCAACCGCCAGGAAGCGTTGCAGACCAACGTCGCCGCCGTGGTGACGCAGGTCCTGCCGAACGGCAACCTCGTGGTCGAGGGCAAGCAGGAAATCCGCGTCAATTTCGAAATCCGCGAATTGATCGTCGCCGGCATCGTCCGCCCCGAGGACATCCAGAGCGACAACACCATCGACTCCTCGAAGATCGCGCAAGCCCGCATCGCCTATGGCGGTCGCGGCCAGATCACCGACGTGCAGCAACCCCGCTACGGCCAGCAGGTGATGGACATACTGCTGCCGTTCTAACTCAATTCAGAGCTCCCACACTCCATCGCGAACCTAGGCGCGATGAAGTGTACTAACGCGGCCTCCGCCAGCTCCCCTGGCGGAGGCCGTGGTCGTTTCGCGGCGGGCTTAGTGGGACTTGCGTTTGACGATCTTGACCAAGGTCTCGTCGATTCGAGTCTGCCAGCCTGGCCCATCCGCCTTGAAATGCTTTAGAACCTCAGCGCTAAGCCGCAATGAAACCAGCTTTTTGGTCGGCGCTCTGTTCGGACCGCGACCCTTGCGCATAGTCGGGAAAACTTCATCGAATGGTTTCGCTTTCGCGAAGTCACTCCTGGTCCACTCAGGGTTATTGCTCACGGCCCGCATATCGCTGGCGGTGTAGCGCTTTCTAGCGACGGTTCGCTTCATAAAGTTCCCTTTCCTTCTTATTGGCCGGTCGCATGCTGACGATGCTGACAGCTTCCGCATAGACGGCGAAGATCACCGAAATGACGCCTTGAATGTTCACGCCGATAGCGCGGTCCGGATTCACTTCACGCGAAAACGAAACACATCACGCCTTGCGCCGCCGCACCATCAACGCGAAAACGACGGCAAGCGCCGATGTCGCGGTGTACATCGCGAACGCGTTCAGGTAGCCGATCATCGCGGACTGGCGCGCGATTTCCTTTGCGAACCTGGCCAGGCCCGGCACGGTATCGAAGATCCATCCTCCCGTGATACCGGGCGTCGTCAGCGCGCGGTTGTAGGGCGTGATCATCTCGGTCATGCGGCTGTAATTGGCGCCGGAGGCACGCACGATCTCGGCGATCGACAGCGAGATGAAGAAGCTGGAGCCGATGTTGCGCAGCAGATGGAACACGGCCGACGCCTCGGCGTAGTGCTTCGGATCCAGCGTGCCGAACGCTACCGCCGTGATCGGCACCCAGACGATGCCGACCGCAAAGCCCTGGATCGCGCTGTTGACGACAAGCACCTCCATGCTGACGTTGAGATCGAACGTCAGCATCCACAGCCCTGCCAGGGTTTGCAGGCCGAAGCCGAACGCCATGCTGATGCGCGGGTCGATCCGGCTCATGAAACCTGCGGTCATGAATCCGACCAGCATGCCGACGCCGCGGCATCCAATCACCTGCCCGACCAGCGCATCGGGAAAGCCGGCCTGCTGCTGCAGCAGCGGCGGCAGCAGCACCATCGGCGTGAAGTTCAGCATGCCGTAGATCGTCACCAGTGCCAGCCCGATCGCGTAGTTGCGGTCGGCCAGCAGCTTCAGGTTCAGGAACGGCTCGCGGGCACTCAGACTGTGCACCAGGAAAATGTAGAGTGCGATGACCGCGATCAGGCATTCGATGACGATCTCCATCGAATCGAACCAGTCCAGCCGCACGCCCCGCGCGAGCACGAGTTGCACGGCCGCCAGCGCCGTGGCGAGCGCGATGAAACCGGTCCAGTCGAAGCGCACTTTGCTGAGGCTATCGTCCCGCGGCAGCGTCCAGCTCATGCCGATGGTGGCGCAGACACCGATCGGCACCAGCATGTAGAACGACCAGCGCCAGCTATGGATCTCGGCAAGATAGCCGCCGATCACCGGTCCAAATGCCGGCGCGACCGCGACCGCCATGCCGAACACCGACATCACCATCGCATGCTGGCGCCGCGGGAACGTATTGAACAGGATCGATTGCGACAGCGGCACGATCGGCGCTCCCGCCCCGCCTTGCAGGATGCGCCAGATCACCAGCATCTCGAGCGATTGCGCCATGCCGCACAATAGCGTCGCCAGCGTGAAGAGGCCGATCGAGTAGACCACGACGCGCCTGGTGCCGAAACGCGACACCAGCCAGCCGGTCATCGGCGTCACCACGGCGGTCGCGAGAATGTTGAAGGTCATCACCCAGGCGATCTCGTCCTGGGTCGCCGACAGCGCGCCCTGCATCTGCGGCAGGATAGTTGACGTAGTCAGCAAGGCGGTGCCGTAGAGCGAGGAGCCCAGAACGACGGTCGCCATTGTCAGATAGCGCTGCGCCGGGGGCATGACCCCGGCGGCCTCGTCGGCGTCGATTTCGGCGGAGCTCAAGCCAAGATCCCCTGCAGCATCGCCGTTGGCTTTCCCTGCGGCTTCCCTTGCGGCATCAGGCCGCCTGATTGTAACCTAGCTTACTAGATAATTGCCTAGCTTACCAATTGTCCGGCGGCTACAATTGCGGCCATGCCAAATACCGAAGAATACATCGGCGTCGTGCTCTCGGACGTCGCCCGCCTGTTGCGGACGGAGTTCGATCGCCGTGTGCGCCGTCTCGGGATCACCCGCGCCCAGTGGCTGGTGCTGACGCGCCTGCACCGCCGCCCCGGCGCGTCGCATTCCGAGCTCGCCGAGATGATGGAGGTCGAAAAGGCCACCGCCGGCCGCATGATCGACCGGCTCGTCGCCAATGGCTGGGTCGAGCGCCGCAGCGAACCCGGCGACAAGCGTGTAAAACGGGTTTACCTGACACCGGAGGCCGAACGGGTGCACAAGCGCATCTGGCGGGTCGCCGAAAATACCGTCGAAACCGCGCTCGCCGATCTTTCCGCGCGGGAGAGCAAGCAGCTGTTCGCATTGCTGCAGCGCGTCAAGGAGACGCTGGTCTCCGGCGCCGATGCGCCGGCAAAGGGCGCGAATTCCGCGTCGCGCGGGGTGCGCCGCCTCAACGGAAACGGGAGGGCCGCACCGTGACGCCGCGGCAGCGAAAACTGGCGCTGATTGGCGTGCCCGTGCTGATCGTCGCGGGCGCACTCGGCTTCTGGCTGCAGGGTGGCCGCCACGTCACCACCGAGAACGCCTTCGTCAAGGCTGATATCACCCAGATCGCCAGCGAAATTCCCGGCCGCATCATCGACGTCCGGATCAGGGACCATTCGAGCGTCAAGGCGGGCGAGCTGCTGGTGCGCCTCGATCCCGCTCCCTATGAGCTCGCGCTGGCCAAGGCGGAGGCCGATGTCGATTCCGCACGCGCCGCCGTCGAGCAGATGAAGGCGAACCTGCGCGAGATCCGGGCCGAAACCAAAGAGGCCGAGAACAAGCTGACGTTCCTGCAGGCGCAGGCGCAGCGGGCACGCGATCTGTCGGGACGCGGCGTGACATCGGCCGTAAAACTCGAGCAGACCAACAGTGAGGAGCAGGAAGGGCTCGACCGCGTCGCGGTGCTGCACCAGCGCATCGCCCGCGTCGAGGCGGCGCTTGGCGGCAAGCCGGACCGGCCGACCGATGCGTTTGCCGCCGTTCGTGAGAAGCTCGCGCTGCGCGACCGCACCGCGCTTGATCTCACCTACACCGAGATCAAGGCGCCGCGGGCGGGCGTCGTCGTCAACTTCAAGCTCCAGCTCGGCGAGCAGGTCAAGGCGCAGACCACGCTGTTCGCGATGGTTGCCGACCGCCGTCCCTGGCTGGAGGCCAATTTCAAGGAGACCGACCTCACCCACGTCACCGTCGGACAGAAGGCGAAGGTCGTGCTCGACATGCATCCCGACATCACCTGGGATGCCGAGGTCGAGAGCATCAGCCCGGCGACCGGCGCTGAATTCGCGATCCTGCCGGCGCAGAACGCCTCGGGAAACTGGGTGAAGGTCGTGCAGCGCCTGCCGGTGCGGCTGCAATTGCTCGAACGTCCCGGCGAGCCCCCCCTGCGCGCCGGCATGACCGCCTATGTCAGCATCGATACCGGCCGCATCCGCAGCCTCGCCAGCATCTTCGGCAATGGCGCCGCGGTCGCCGCACGCCCACAATCGAAAGAGGCCAGCAAGGCAGAGTGACCATGGTCACGAAGTGCTCGCCCGCCCGTCGTCTTCCCGATGACACTGAAATGACGCGACCGGCCAATAGCCGATGAACGCGAAACTGATTATGCTCCGCCTATCGGGTTAGCTTGCGGTCGTGGCATCGAGGCACGAACCGGTACAGCAGGGGCGACCATGTTCAATCCTACTGAAATCGTCATCGACGCGTTCGTCGGGGAGCTCAAAGGCAAGTACGGCCAGATCTACGGCGTCCTCGAGCCGGCCTATCCCGATATCATCGGCTTCGTCGGTCGCCTGGCGCTGGAGAATATTGCCAACAGTGACGCCGCCTACCACGACATGAACCACACCATCATGGTGACCCTGGTCGGCCAGGAGATCCTGCTTGGGAAGCATACCAGCGAGGGCGGAGTTACCCCGCGCGATTGGCTGCATTTCATGATTTCACTCCTGTGCCACGATATCGGCTATGTACGCGGCGTATGTCGGGGTGACCGTGACGGCCATTACGTCAGCGGCGAGAACGGTCAGCTCGTGCCGATATCCGCAGGGGCCACGGATGCAAGCTTGACCCCCTACCATGTCGCGCGATCCAAACTGTTCGTCCGCGAGCGCTTCGGGAAAAAGAGCCTGACCGCGATCGATACGCGAGAGATCGAGGCCAACATCGAGCACACGCGCTTTCCGGTACCGGAAAACGACCAGCACACCAGTACGTCGGACTATCCGGGCCTGCTTCGTGCGGCGGACCTTATCGGCCAGTTGGCCGACATTGGTTACCTGCGCAAGACGTCGGCGCTGTTTGCCGAATTCCGGGAAACCGGCGAGGCGGACAAGCGCGGCTACCAGTCGCCGGATGACTTGAGGGCAGCGTATCCTGCTTTCTTCTGGAAGACGGTCCGCCCCTTCATCGGCGATGCGCTGCGCTATTTGCGAGTGACCCAGGAAGGCAAGCAATGGATCGCCAACCTGTATGCCCACGTGTTCTCGGAAGAACACCGGGGCGCATTCGGGGGGCCGTTGAGGTGAGGCTCCGCGGATCGGTCGATCGCGGCCCGCATCCGTCGCTCGCGCTGCGCCTTCAATGCGGGCCGCAACAGGAACTCGTCGAATCATGCGCTTGCGTCAAAGCGTAGCCCTGCGTCTTAGGAACATTCCCCCTCACCTCCCGTTTTCCTTTCTCCATATCAACTGGAGGAGAAACAATGTCTTTGGAAGCGAACGAAACCGGTAACCTGATCGGTAGCGACAAGGTCGAGGGAACCGCGGTCTATGGCGCCGACGGGAACAAGATCGGTTCGATCGAGCGCGTCATGATCGACAAGATGAGCGGCAAGGTATCCTACGCCGTACTCTCATTCGGCGGCTTTCTCGGCATCGGCGACGACCACTATCCGCTGCCCTGGCAGTCGTTGAAATACGACACCTCGCTCGGCGGCTACGTCACCGGCGTGACCGAAAGCCAGCTCCAGAGCGCGCCGCACTACGGCAACGACAACGCCTGGAACTGGGGAGACCCGACCAGGACCCGCTCCGTGAACGACTATTACGGCGTCGCGGTCTGATCCCACAGGAACCGCTCTCGAAAAGGCCCGCCGTTACGGCGGGCCTTTTTTCGGACCGACGTATAACTCGCTTGTGCCACGAACCATTTCGCGATCACGGCGTTAGGCTTCGCGGAGGGCAAGGCGGTGGGAAAATTCTTCTTGTTCATTATCGCTCTGAGCATCGCCATCTTGATTGCGATGACCATCTACATCGTCACCTTGTAGCGCTCCGACGCCGGCAGTGCCTCCGCCTATCTTGGAAGATTGCGCCGGCACGGCACTCGGCCGCGCGTCCAATGACACGATTACCTATTTTCCCGATTGATGATTGTTCCGGCGACCCGCCAGTTTGTCAGTGTGCCATCACGGATTGCGGTCGCGGGGAGAACGCTCGCTGCCTTCGCTTGGGGCCGGTCGCTCGACGGGGTCGCGGCCGATCCTGGTGCGCAATTTCGCCAGGTCGATGAAGACGTCGGCCTGCCGCCGCAGTTCGTCGGCGACGATCGGCGGCTTGCTCGACGCCGTGGAAACGACCGTGACGCGGACGCCGCGGCGCTGCACCGCCTCGATGAGCCTGCGGAAATCTCCGTCGCCGGAGAACAATATCATCTCGTCGATGTCAGCGGCGAGCTCCATCACATCGACCGCGAGATCGACCTCCAGGTTGCCCCTGACCTTGCGGCCGCCGCCAGCGTCGACGGACTCGCGGGACAGCCTGGTGACCACGGTGTAGCCGTTGTAATCAAGCCAGTCGAGCAGCGGTCGAAGCGACGACAGCTCAGGGTCCATCGCGGAATAATAGAATGCGCGCAGCAATACGCCGCGGCTGCTAAATTCCGCAAGCAGGCGCTTGTAATCAATATCGAAGCCGAGCGTCCGCGAAGTCGCGTGCAGATTGGCGCCATCGATAAAGAGAGCGATCCTGCTGGAACTGGCCGGCGGCATAATTCTGACACTCCAGAAATAGCGAGAGAGAGATCAATTGTTGCGCGCCGTCTGGTGCGAACGTCGCATTCAAATGACCTGCGACACAAAAATCAGTGGTCAGGACCGAGCGCCGATCCTGAGGCTGTTGAAACTGGCCAGACGGGGTTGCCGCGGTACGGGCCCATGCGAGCCTGACATAGGCGTTGCCGCAAACGGCGTGCACTTAGCAGATTTGCCCGAAACAGGGCTTGTTATTGGACGCCAATCATTTGTTTTGGTGCGCCAGCATCGTTCGGCATGACGAACAGATCGCAAACAAAGTGCGATCAAGGACCGCAGGACTGTTGATCCAGGTCAACCCCGGGATCCGGGAGACGTCGGAGTATCTCGTCGGGTGCGGATCGCTGCGGGTTGCGCCATGTTTGGAACCCGAATGCACGACACCCCAATCAACAGGAGGCATGTCATGGTTCGTTGTGCTCTCGCTGCTCTGGCAGCGGTCGTTCTAGTCGGCGCCAGCCTCGTCCCGGAAGACGCGTCCGCGCGTCGGGGCGGCGGCGGCTACCGGGGTGGAGGCTATCACGGCGGGGCCGTTCATGCTGGCCGTGTCGGCGTCGCCGGCCGTGGGTATGCCGGTCGGGGGTATGCAGCCCGGGGATATGCAGGTCGCGGATATGGATATCGCGGATATCATCCGGTAGCGCGCACGGCGGTCCGCAGAGGCGTCTACGGCGCTGCCGTCGGCGCTGCGGCGGTGGGAGCCTACGGCTATTATGGCGGCTACGGCGACGGCTGCCGTTACAACGCCTACGGCGCCTGGGTCTGCCCGGGTCAGTATGGATACTGACGAATCAGCGTGCGTATGGACAGCGGTCAGGCCGCGAGGCCTGCCGCCGTCCTCGCAAAGACCGGTGATCGTGGCTAGTCCAGCCGCTGGTCGGATCCATCCATTGGAGTGGCGTCCGATCGAGATGGACCGGGCGCCAGTCCGCTGACGTTCACTCGTATGCAGCGCAAACGCCGGCCTGATATCGCACGCACCTGCGGACGGCCCGGCGGGTCTGGCGAACCGTGGTCCGCGCCACGCATACGCCGTTGACCCGTGTCCTGCCCGGACCACAGCCGACAGCAACTTGCGTCACCATGTCGTCCAGTTGAGGAAGCGGCGCAGGCGTCATTCCTTGCGCGGATGTTGCAACCAATAGAGCGAAGCCAGTCGCGATCATCAATTTGAGCATGGCGCTCCTCCTTGACCGTCAGAAAAATCCGACGTCCCGCACCGCATACGCACCCGTCCGGCAATGTCTTGAGATAGATCAAATTGCGAACGGGATGCAGCCGGCTGTTGCACTGCCGCGAGATGGTAAAGCGCGGCAAGCCGCACGGCGACGTCATGAGTTCACGTTTGCTTGCTGTCGCTTGAGCACTACAGGCAGGTATGGTACGGAAGTCACTCGGGCCTTTGACAACCGCCCGATGAGCTCCCGCAGCCAAGCGTTGTTTCGCTCCACTCCAATACGGAGGTGAAACATGTCTTGCGGCAGCACTACCGGCAATTCGACCTATATTTTCAACGCGCACGCGCCCTCTCTTCCAGTTCCTGGATGGTGGAAAATCCCGCTTGCGTGGCTGGCGGAAATAGCACTGGGGTGGGAACGGCGATACCAGTACAGGCAACTTCTCGAACTTGATGATCGACTGCTCGCCGACGTGGGCTTATCGAGAACGGCCGTCGAAGAAGTGCGCAGATCTCCGTTGTATCTGACTGCGTGGCGCGACAGCCGGTAGCAACCTGAACGCCAGGAGCCGCCGCCCATACCTTCGCGGGTTTCTGGATCGCTCACGCCGCGGCCAATTATGGCTTGTTGTTCTTTAGCCCGAGCTTTGTTGTCCTGGCGCGCACAGCGTGAAAGGTTCGCTGCATGCGTGATGCAATAGCGCGCGGCGGCAAACCGTCGGTGACGAGCGCGTGAAGCTGCCGATCGTCCTCGGCGGTCCACGCGGCTCCACTGAGCTGGAAGGGACTCTCGGCCACCGGAGCAAGCAGACCAGGCGCGGGCAGATCAGATGCGGGAGGACCAGACGTGCGACGATCGAAAGCGGCGTAGCGTTTCCAGCCAAAGGTTTCGGTGAAGATCATGACAAATGCGACCCACAGCACGATCGAGCGACCCTGGCTCAACGCAAACGCCTGCCACCGCTCGATATCCATGATGAATCGGCCGTCCGAAGGCAGCGACGGCCACCAGGCCGCGGCAATGAGGTAGACTCCGCTGGCATAGATCAAAATCAGCGGCCCCGCAGCCAGCGCACCAAGCGCTGCGACCAGCCAAAGTGGAAACCGATGGCCCCATCCGTGGCTCACAACATGAGTTGCCAGGCCAGCGATCCACCACGGAACAAATGAGAGCATGGCTATGTAGGCAAATGCGCCGGAATAGCCGATTTTCGCGGCATACGGACCTACGACGGTCATGCAGCCGCACAGGAGCAGCGGGACTCCAATAAAAAAACAAACGTCTCGAAGGACGCTGCTTCTAAAATTCCAAGTGCCTGCTAGTAACATACGCGACCGCGCTCCGATTGAGCCCGTGCATGCTATCATGTTCCTTGGCTCGAAAAACATTGACCCATGCTGGCGCCTGCCCTCGCCGCGCGTAAACCGAATGCTAATGACCGCTCGTTTCGTGCCCATGCCGATGATGCAAATCGGGGTAATGCGGGTGCTTGTGCCGCATCGGCTTGTGCTCATGCCAATGCGAGTGCGGTTCGCTCACGCGGCCGTCATGGTCGTGCTGGTGGTGATCGTCGTGGACATGGCGGTGTTCGTGCGCAAACGCTTCGTGCAAATGTTCGTGCTCATGTCGTTCGGTGAGATGTAGCCAAAGCCCCAGTCCCATCAGCAGCGCCGCAAAAGCCAGCTTGAACGTTAGTGGCTCCCCGAGGCCTAAAGCGATCAATGCCCCAATAAAGGGAGCAAGCGAGAAATAGGCGCCGGTACGGGCCGTCCCAAGATGACGGAGGGCCAGCACGAAAAGAACGAGGCTGACCCCGATCGCGAAGAACCCGAGGATGGCAGCGAGAGTGGCGATCCCAGCAGGCGGCAACCCATCGCCGAGCCAAAATCCGCCAGCCATATTCGCCGCACCAGCAGCAAGGCCCTTGATCATTGCAATCGTGACGGGGTCGGCTGACGACAATTTGCGAGTCAGATTGTTATCGACGCCCCAGCATACGCAGGCGCCGGCAATGAGCCCGGCCCCCACATCAAGTGAAAGGCCCTGCCCTTCCCACGACAAGACGATTGCGCCGAGCAGAATGGCCAAGGCGCCCAACAACAAGCGTCTGTCGACGTTTTCGCGAAAGACCAGCCACGCAATCCCCATCGTTGCAAGGCTTTCAAGATTGAGGAGCAAGGACGCTGAGGCGGCCGGAGTACGGCTGAGGCCAAACATGAGCAACATCGGGCCAACGATGCCGCCAAAGAAAACAATGACGGCCAGCCAGGGCAGATCATGCCGCCTGAGGGGAGCCTCAGGCGCCGAAAGCCGGAATGCCGCGCGCGCGGTGTGCACGACTACCAAGCCCAGGCCTGCGCCGAGGTAGAGCAGCCCCGCCAGCATCTGTGGACCGATGCTGGCGAGAAGCATTTTTGAAAGCGGTGCCGCCGCCCCGAACAGGACGGCCGAGGCTAGTGCTAACGGCACTCCTGGCACCTGAATCGATTGACGTGGATTCATATGTCCCGCCTGTAAAAATCAGCGGCAACTATTCCGCCGTATATCTCGCCGTCAAAGAATGGCCATGCAGGTTAGCGGAAAAGACAACAACCGCCTTTGACGTAAGTTCGGCCTGAAGTTTCCCGCTCATCAGATTGGGGCTGCCGGGAGTAAGCGGAACCGTGACCGTTTTGCCACCGTCCTGAATCGTCGCGCGAGCTCGCATGTCCTTTGTCGAGAGCGGCGATCCATCGTCGTCACCCACATAGAACGTAATATCGAGGCCCTTTCGCACGAACTCGATTGGGTGTCCTTGCGATTTGACGACAGGCCCCCCGTTATTGCCTTTCTTTGCCTGAGCGACGGCAAAGTCAGGCGCCGCGGCGATGACGGCAATCATGGCCAGAAGGATATATTTCAGCATTTGTAGCTCCTTGGTGGTTGAACAGGGTTCAATAGGCTTCCGCAGGGGTGAGCGTTGCAGCATGTTCGGCCAGCAGCCGGTCCAGCGGCTTCTTGCCGAACATCAGGAAGAGCGTGGGAGTCACGACGGTATCCAGTATTGTGGCGCTGAGCAGGCCGCCGAAGATCGTAACGGCAACCGGGTGGAGGATTTCCCTTCCCGGTTCGTCCGCGCCGATGAGAAGCGGGGCCAGCGCTAATCCCGCGCAAAGCGCTGTCATCAGAACGGGGCTAAGCCGCTGCATGCTGCCCCGAACGACCAACCCCGTCCCGAACCGCTCGCCTTCGTGAACGGCGAGATTGATGTAATGGGAAATCTTCAGAATCCCATTGCGTGCGGAGATGCCCGCGAGGGTAATGAAACCGATCATCGAGGCAACCGACAATGGTTGATCGGCAATTTTCAAGGCAACCACGCTGCCAATCAATGCCAGCGGAATGCCACCCATGATGATGAGCGACAAGGTCGTCGACCGATAACGGCTATAGAGCACGACAAATATCATCGCCAGTGACGCCAATGATAGAACCCCGATGCGCCAGGAGGCCTCCTCTTGCGCCTGGAAAGTGCCCTCAAGGTTCGTCGTGTAGCCCTGCGGGAAGTCCAGCTCCGAAAGGGCTTTGCGGATATCCGCGGCGATGCTGCTCAGGTCGCGTCGGCCGTCGCCATTGCCGTAAACCACAATTCGGCGCTGGGTTCCCTCACGCTGTATCTGGTTCGGACCATCCGTCTCCACGATCTCGGCCAAGGCACTCAGCGGCACAAATTCCAATGCGGTTGGAATGAGGAGATTGTGCAGCCCGATTGTCGAACGATCCTGCTCCGAAAGACGCATCACGACATCGAAGCGGCGATTGCCGTCCACGATCTGGGAGACCTTGCGGCCGTTCGATAGCGTATCGAGCGCCTGCGTGATCGCGGCTGGTGTCAAGCCGTGAAGGGCGGCGCGGGCGTGATCGACCTGAACCCGCACCTGCGGAATGAGCACCTGCTTTTCAACCTGCAGATCGACCAGCCCCGGGATTGTTGAAAGGCGTTGACGGGTCGTTTCGGCGAGCCGCCGCAACATCTCGATGTCCTGACCAAAAATCTTGAGCACGATCTGTGCGCGGATTCCGGACTGCAAATGATCCAGCCGGTGACTGATGGGCTGCCCGATGGCGACCGAGGCCGGCAATCCGGAAAGCGTCTCACGGATGCTCGCGTAAATGTCTTCCTTCTGGCGCTTCGACGGGGCGAGATCGACATCTATTTCGCTAAAATGCACGCCTTCGGCGTGCTCGTCGAGTTCCGCCCGGCCGGTACGCCGTCCTACCGATTTCACCTCCGGAACCTTTGCCAGCAATTGTTCCGCCAGCAAGCCGAGCCGATGCGATTCCGCCAGTGAGATGCCGGGATTGTATTGAACGGAAAGAACAAGCGTACCTTCGTTGAAGGGAGGCAGAAAACTGCGGGGCATCGATATCGCTGCATAGCCGGCCACCACAACCGCGGCTGCCACGATACCAAGAACAAGCCCACGCCATTCAAATGCCCAGCCAAGCAATCGTCGATTCGCCTCCTTCAATCTCATGACCACCGCACTTTCGCGGTCGCCCGAATGCGCTCGCCCGGAAAGCAAATAGTAGGAAAGAACCGGGGTCACCGTCACCGATGTCAGCAGCGAAGCCAGTATCGATACGACATAGGCGATGCCGAGCGGCGTGAACAACCGGCCCTCAATGCCGGGAAGCGCGAACAGCGGCACGAATACGAGGACGATGATCGTCGTTGCATAGACTATGCTCGAGCGGACCTCCTGGCTTGCCTGGGCGATCACTTCGAGAACAGGTCGCGGCGCCGGTGAAGCGGCGTTCTCCCGCAGGCGCCGCAAAATGTTTTCAACGTCCACCACGGCATCGTCGACCAGTTCCCCGATTGCGATGGCGAGGCCGCCGAGAGTCATGGTGTTGATGGTCAAACCAAAGGCACGAAAGACGAGAATGGTGATCAGGATCGATATCGGAATCGCGGTCAGCGAAATGAACGTTGCACGTGCATTCATCAGGAAGACGAAAAGAATCACCGCGACCACGATAGCCGCCTCGATCAGCACCCGCTCGACATTGGCGATCGAAGTCTCGATGAACGTGGCCTGACGGAACTGGACGTTCGTGACGTTGACTCCTGAGCGCATGGTGCGCTGAAGGTCTCTGAGTGCAGCCTCGATATTGCGGGTCAATGCGACCGTGTCGGCCGCCGGCTGTTTCTGTACGCTGATAATGACGGCAGGTTTCCCGTTGTAGCCGGCGTCACCGCGCTTGGCGCGCGCGGCAAAATCAACCAGCGCGACCTGTTTTAGCAGGATGGGCTGCTCGTCTCTCGTTGCAACGACGGTGTTTCCGAGGTCTTCGATCTGCTTGGTCAGGCCGACATTGCGGATCAGGTATTCGCGGCCATGCTGGTCGACAAACCCGCCGCCGCTGTTGGTGCCGAACCGGGCGACCGCCTGTTCGATCTGGTCGTGGGTGACGCCGAGGGCTTGCATGGTGGCAACGTTGGGCGTCACGCGGTACTGGCGGACCTCTCCGCCTATCGGTATCACCTGGGCGACTCCGGGAATGGCGAGAAGCTGTGGCCTGACGACGAAATCAGCGATCTCGCGCACCTCCATGGGCGAGGCCTTGCCGTCGCTGGTGAGCGCGATCAGCATGATTTCACCCATGATGGACGTCACGGGCCCCATTTGGGGATTGACGGAAGACGGCAGTTGCTCGCGGATCAGCGCAAGCCGCTCCGAGACGAACTGCCGGGCGCGATAGACATCGACGCCCCAGTCGAATTCCACATACACCACCGAGAGGCCGACGCCGGAAACCGAGCGCACGCGGATAACACCCGGCATGCCGTTCATCGACGTCTCAATTGGGAACGTCACGAGTTGTTCGACCTCCTGAGGGGCCAAACCTTCCGCCTCGGTCAGGATGTTCACGGTCGGCCGATTGATGTCGGGGAGGACGTCAACGGAAATACTCGGTAGGACAAAAATGCCGTAGCCGACAAGTGCCGCCGCGACCATCAGCACGAACAGGCGATTACGCAAGCTTGCCTGGACGATGAACTTGAACATGGCGGCTCCTACCGGATCTGGTTGATGAGATCGGTGCCGCGCACCACAACCCGCTCACGCTCGCCAAGGCCCGCGGCCACGATCATGCGCGTCGCGTCTACGGGCACAACGCGGACCGACTTTGGCTCGAAGCGTTCCGGCGCTGTGTGCAGCCAGACAACATTCTCGCCGTTGCTGTTTCGCACGACGGCGTCGCGCGGAAAGATCAGGCCGGTCACAGGCGCGCCGCTCTGAACCATCACCGTGAGCGGCTGGCCGATATTAAGCCCTGCAGGCGGCTCCGGAACGGCGAAATGAACGACGGACGCATGTTGCCGCAATGCCCGACTCGTTCCGAGATAGGACAGTGCAATCGGCGGTCCGTTGTGCCCAATTGCCGTCGCTTCGCCGGGTCCATTCAGACCGATGTCATCATAGGCTAGCGCCTCAACCCAAAGGCTCTTTGGATCGGTAATCTGGAATAGAACGTCTTGTGGCTGAATGACCTGACCCGGCAGGACCTTGGCCGATGTGATGATACCATCGGTTGACGCGCGCAACACCTCGAAGCCGGTACGGGAATTCCGAACGGTTTCACGGCGCGCCCGCAGCCCCTCGAGTTCGCTTTCGAGGTCATTGACCTGACCTTGCGGCACCGCGCCGCGTTCGGCCAAAGGTCGCTGCCGTCGCAGCTTGTTCTCGGTGACGGCTATAAGTTGTTCGATCTCGCCAACCTTTTCCAGGATGGTGGTGCGGTCCGCGACCGGCAAATGCGGTTCGATCTGCACGAGGATATCGCCCTTGCTGACCGATTGTCCTATGCGCGGTATCGCGCCCTCGGTCGGCACGACGCGGCCGCCATAGACGCTTTGAACGATGCTGCTGCGGTTTGGATCGGCAATCACCCGGCCAATCAAGTTAAGGGCGGGGCGTATCGTCTGCGGTTCGGCAACAGCCGTGCGGACATCCAGCAGGCGCTGGGTCGGCTTGGCGGCAAAGACCGAGCCGTTCTGCAAGCGCCTCGGCGCGTCGCTGAGAGCTTGCGGTGTGGGTAAGCTCGCCTCGTTCGTGCTGTTTCGGCTCTGGCCGAGTGAAATCGCGGCAAGGAGCATGCATGCGCCGGTCACGACTGCCGCTGACGTTGCCGCAGCTTTGTGGCCTCGCCGTCGCCAATAGCCAAACAGTAGTACGAAGCCCAAGCCAGCGAGCGCGAACGCCGCTGCCCCGCTGCGTCCAGGTACCCAGCCATGCTCCTGCTTTTCAGGCGTGCTGGCGGCCTGCGGCGGAGCAAGGGTATCCACAAGCAGATCGTCGCCCCTCTTGGCCGTGACCGAGAATATGACTTCCACTGATCCCGCGGGCTTCCAGTCCGGGAGAGCAGCGGTATAGATGCCGTTCGACGTCCTCTTGGCTTCGATTGCCGGGGAGTCGCCGATCGTTACCTGCAAGGCCGCATCGGAAACCGGCTCATTGGTGACGGCATCGTCAATGAAGATCGAGAGCTGGTCATCCTTCAGGATCCCGACAATCTCGTACAAATCGGATCGCGCGGCGACCCTTGGATATGCGGACGACACCACGGCCGATTTTTCGGCGTCGCCGTGATCGTGTCCCTCATGGGCAGCGGAAACGGCCAAGCCAAGAAACAGGCTCGCCAAGCAAGCGAGGCTGGCCCGGCCAAGCCTCACGAGCCGCCTTTTCAGGCGGCATTGAATCGGAAACATGGAGAATTCCTTCAGACACGCGAAATGGCTGCGGCCAGACGGCCGTCCGAGCTACGCGATGCTGAGGGTACTTGGTGGTCGGATCAGTCCGCCGGGCTCAACCCCATCGGCTTTTTGAACCAATGGCCGTTCGACAAGGCCCAGCACGTCAAGCGGCCCGACCAGGGCAACATACGCCGGGACGTCGATTGATGCGCCGAATATGCTCCACGATAGAGTCAGACCACCGAGATTGTCGTGATCTGGCCCATCATGAACGTGACCTTCGGCATTATCGCCGCCGTGGTCGTGCACATGACCGGCCAATTGGTCGTGGAAATGAACCGAACCGCTCAATGTGACCGACGGCTCCGGCATAGTGCCTGTGGCGGCCATTGCCTGGGAAGTTGCAATGAGCGTGCCTTGCAGCACAAACGCCGAAATCGCCAAGAACATAACAGTTCTGGCGAACTTCCGAAGGCAATGGAATGGTCCGTAACGCACAGCATCAGAATTAAGTGGTTTCGTCCGCGATTTCAAGGCCGCGCGACGCTCTTGGGGCGAGGCAAAGTCAGTTTTGCTTCGATTGATCTTCCTGCGTTGAGAGGTCCCAAACTGCTAGTTCAAAAATCCAGCGAAGGCTGGTGCGGTCGGGCGGCGGAAGACCCAATCGTTTCATCATCATTGCCAGTCCCCGGCGACGGCGTGTCGGCTAGCGCGACGCTTCACTGCACAGGCGATAGACCTCAAGTCCGGCAAGGGCTGCCGGCGGCGACTCCAGCACAACGGGCTGGAACCGATTGTGCGAAGGATTGCCCAAGAGCGCGTTGCGGACGGCGCCGGTGACGAAAATGCCGTACTCATGACTGTCCAGGAGCTTTGCCGATGCGTTCTGCAATCGCGACGCGATCCAGACGTCGCGGCCGTAGAGAAAGGACCTGAATGTATAAAGCGTGCCACGGTGGAGCCCGATACTGATCGCGCAGCCGCATTCTTCCCGGAGCCGAATTGCTTCCCAGTTCTGGGTCAGTCGTTCTGCCGCGGTGATGGCCTGCTCGGCATCGGTAAACGTCACACAATAGGAATCCCCAAGATTGAACCGGACGGTACCGCCGAATTCCTGCGCGATGCCGCGTGTCACTGCATCCAGCGCATCGAGAATGCGCTCCACGGTGGCACTGGCGGGCCCGGCATCAAGCATCGTGCCGAAGCCCTCGAGGTCGGAGTACAGGATGTAGGTGTCGGCGGTTACGCGCGTGCGATGACGCTGCTCGATACGGTAAATCGGCATTCGCTCGGCAAAGCCCTTGAACAAGAAGTTCTCAACGAGCGCGGTCTGGATTTCGGCCGACGTGATGGCGAGCCGGGCGGCCGTCGTGAGGTATATTTCGTCGGCCGGCGTTACCGCTTCCACGCGGGCGGCGAGCGCAAAAGCGTCACCGACGAAGTCATCATCCACAACGGCAACATCGCCGAGCGCAATCACAATGCGGATGGCCAGCCGGTCGTCGCCCCGGTTGAGCTGCGACAGCCGCAACGCCTCCTGCATCGCGATGGCCGCTTTGGCCGCGCTGGTCACACTGGAAAATTCCAGCCAATAACCGTCACCCGCGCCCTTGAGGATGCTGCCACCGTGCTGAGCTGCGTGGCGTGCCAGAAAGTCGCGATGCTCGCTGAGCAGCGCCTGCAGATCAGCCGCCAGCAACTCGCGGAAACGCGATGTCGAGCCGCTGATATCGGTCTTCATGACCACGGTGGTACGAAGCGGATTCATTTTTCGCCATCGCTTCTGTGCGCCCGGTGGTACTCAGCCTACAGCAATTTTCGTTTCATTGGGAGCGCATGAACCTCCAGCAACTTTGCCTGTCGGGCAAATCAGCTCAAAATCCTGTCCAGCCCTTCGCGCAAAAATAATCCGCTTAACCCGTCGGGCAAATCAAAAGTAAACTCCCGCCATCCTGTCCCGAGAGAGGGGCGTTGGCCATCGTCACGAACGTTGGGACAGGTCGTGGTGGACGCGGCAGCGTCGCGCGCGAGCGCTGTTCACAGGGCGATGTTCGTGAGTGAACGAGAGCGCGCAAGACGAGCGACGTTGTTGCGTACGGCAAAACCGTGTGGTCCTGACACCCGTTTCTGGTGCCAAGTTGTGCGGAGGCGAAGTCATCTCAACCGAGATGATCAGCCGCTAATTCGCCAACGACGGTGACAAGACGAATTCGTCGCCGAGGAGAGCGCGGCATAAGCCGTAAGACCATTGCGCAGGGAATGCCGGAGTGTTCCGACTGTACCTGTATGCTCGTGTGCGTTTTCTATACGCACTATTGCACACGAGACCGCGGGTGCAGCGTGCACCCGGCATTCCCTGCTCCCTCCAACTTCGAGGGACAAGGTTCATGCAAAGCCTCGGGCTTTTGAGCCGCGGGATCGCGGAGTCATGTCCAGCGGTTGTGCCCTCACCGTCTTCGCTAAAATTTTCGCTAAAGTTTCGGCGTGGCTGCGTTGCGAAAGCTCGACGAAGCAAAGAGCCGCATCCGCATTCACCATACGCGTCAGCGATTGCAACGATAGGCCGCAGGTGACTGGATACCCAGTGCGTCGAAAGGTATGACAATATGGCAGACGTCGCCAGCCAGCCAAGTGGCGCCCAAGCGCCCATCGCGAACCAGGACCGAGCCCCTCATCCGCCCTCCCGCCACTGACGCCACGCGAGAGAACGAAACAAACAAAATTCAGGCATCACATGAAAATCCGCATGCTGCTTTCCCTGCTGGCGGCAATCGCGGCCGCCTCGCCCGCGGCCGCCGAGCCGTGCAGTTCAGTAGCGTCACGCAGCACCATCGCCGAAACACTGCGGCGCGCCGCGGAGGACCGGCCGGTCAATCTCACCTTCCAGACCAGGGCCGAAGGCGTGAAGATGTCGGATAATCTCAAGCTGAAATATCCCGACGCGATGACGATCATCCTGCAGAACGAGTTCAGGCAGTTGATCGTGAGGGAGGATCGCTTTGAGGTCATCATGTGGCCCGCGACCCACCCGGAACGGCTCACCGTGCCCTTTGCTGCGATCAGGGCGTTCTGGGACAACGCAACGCTGAAGTGCTCCACCAGTTGAAATGCCCACCCGGACAGGTGCGCACCACACAGCGTGCCTGGCCCGGGCCGTGCAGGACGGTGGCGGCTGCACTACACCATCGCCCAGACGCTTCGACTTGATTCCGGGACCGGGATGAATTGAAGTGCTGTGACGGTCGATGTCGCCTCGGCGCCAGCGCTTCACTTTGCGAATGGAACCGAAACCCGTGGTCGGCGTTGCCGAGGGCCTCAACTCTTACAGGAGCACCACATGAGCCGCGGATTTCCATCGATGACCGCCTTGTTGGGACTGCTAGCCGTTGCCGGATATCAGAACCGGGACAAGATCGCGGAAATGCTCCGCAATGCGGGAGGTGACCAGGCGAAGCCAGGCACCGGCGACCCGCTGGGCGGGATGCTTGGCAATCTCGGCGGGATGCTGGGCGGTGCCGGCGCAGGCGGCCTCCTCAGCGGCGGCCTCGGCGAGCTGCTGGACAAATTCAAGCAGAACGGCGAAGGCGAAACGGCCGAATCCTGGGTCAATCAAGGTCCCAACAAGGAAGTCTCGCCGCCGCAGCTTAAGCGGGCGATTGGCGCCGACGTGCTGGCGCAGCTCCAGCAGCAGACCGGGCTTTCGCAGGAAGAGCTTCTCGCCCGACTGTCGCGCGAGCTTCCGGACGCGGTCGACAAATACACCCCCGAAGGCCGTTTGCCCGTCGCGTGAGCGGCGGATTGTCAAGTTTCATCAGAAGGATATAGCGCAATGGGCATCATCTGGACGATCATCATCGGGTTTGTTGCAGGCGTGGTTGCAAAATTCATCATGCCTGGTGACAACGAGCCGTCCGGCTTCATTCTCACCACCATTCTGGGAATCGTCGGCGCATTCGTGGCGACCTGGCTTGGCCAGGCGCTCGGATGGTATAGTGCGGGACAAGGTGCCGGCTTTATCGGCGCCATCGTCGGCGCCGTCATCGTGCTGTTCGTCTACGGGCTGGTGGCAGGGCGACGCCGCGCCATCTGACCCTGGTCACCGCCGGTCAGCCCGGTCAACCACCCGGTGGCCGGGCGGCCATCACCACTGGGTCACCGTCCGGTGGCCCGCCGGATCAGCGCGCAGATTCCGGTCATGCGCGCAATCGGGTGCTCGACGAACAGGCGGCACGAAGCCAGCGCGGATTGCAGCGTCGGCGGCGGCGCGGGCGGCTTGAGCTGCCGCGCCAGCACGGCGCCATGGGCGTGCCCGAGCGCGCGGGTGGATCGCGTCAGCGCGTTGAGCCGCCCCTGCTCCTGCAACGGTACCAGCATGGTGCGCACCAGCGCCAGATAGGTCGGCCAGTACGCGAGATGCCGGTACATGCTGGCAATCAACTGCGGCTCGGTGTCCTCGCCGAACGTGTTCAATTCCCCGACCAGCGCCGCGACTTCGGGGTCCAGCGCATCCATCGGCGGCAACTCCGGAATCCTGGTGCCCAATGGCTTCGGCACGGCGCCGGCGGGCGCAATCGTCTCGGCCGGCCGTGGTTCGTAATGCGCCAGCAGCGCCGACAGCACGACCAGCGCCAGCGCGTTGGTATATTGATAGCTGTCGAGCACGTCGCAAATCAGCGCCCGCTCGGTCGCATCGACGCCGGCGGCGAGCAGGGTGTCGGCGGAAAAGGCCGGCCATTCCGGCAGCGCGATCGTGCGCCTTACGGCTTCCGCATGCAGCGGCGCATCGCCGAGATAGAGCGGACGCACGGTCGACCACGTCCATTCCAGCGCGCCCGGCATGGTGGCAAGGTTGCGCCAGATCAGGTTGACGACGCTGGTGCCGAGAACCTGGCGGATGTCGGCATAGATGTCGGCGATCTCGCCTTTGGCATCGGACTCGAGAACCGACGGAACGCTCTCTGCCATCAGGCGTGCTCAGTCCCGAAATTCGGCCGTCACGGTGCCGAGCCCATCGAGCTCCATCTTCACCGTGTCGCCGGCGTTGAGCCACACGGTTTTCACGAGGCTTCCCGTCAGCACGATCTGGCCGGCATGCAGGCCCTTGCCCTCCTCGGCGAGATGGTTGGCGAGCCACGCCAGCGCGTTGTGCGGATGGCCGAGCACGTCGGCACCGGTGCCGCGGCCGGCTTCGTCGCCGTTGATGAGCGCGCGGCCGGAGACCTTGAGCAGGTCGGGCGCCTTGGTGCGCGCCACAGGTTTGCCGAGCACGCAGCCGGCGGCGAAGAAATCATCGGCGACGAGCGTCGGCGCCCCCATCGTTTCCCAGTTCACGTAGCGGTCGTCGACGATCTCGATCGCGGGGAAGTAAGCCTCGATCGCTTCCATCACCCACTCTGCCGTGAACGGCTCCTCGCTCGGCGACAGATTGCGCGCCAGCCGCACCGCGATCTCGCATTCGACGCCGACGCGGACGTAATCGCCGAATCGCAGCTTCGCGCCGCTCTCGTGCACGCCCTTGGCGAAAACGCCGCCGGCACAGGGATGAGGAATATCGAGGTATTGCTGCATGACCGCGCTGGTGCAGCCGATCTTGTATCCGACCAGACTGCCTGCGTTCGGCAGCACCAGGTCGTGGACCGCGCGCTGGATGCGATAGCCTTCCGCCTCGTCGTCGGGTGCGAGTTCAGGGGCAAGCGCGGCCAGCGGCGTACGATTACGCCGCGCTGTGGCGATGGTCTGGGCGGCCGCGAGAATTTTGTCCATCGCCGGCGGCTTTCATATTTACGAACGGCAAAGCTGACCGCGCGCCGCGGTCAGGTGCCTCAAACAACTCTACTCGTCCCTATAGACCTTTTCGCGCTTCTCGTGACGTTCCTGCGCTTCCACCGACAGCGTGGCAATCGGACGCGCCTCCAGCCGCTTCAGGGAGATCGGCTCGCCGGTCTCCTCGCAATAGCCGTAGGTGTTGTCCTCGATGCGTTGCAGCGCGGCGTCGATCTTGGAGATCAGCTTGCGCTGGCGGTCGCGGGCGCGCAGTTCGATGGCGCGATCGGTTTCGGAAGAGGCGCGATCAGCCAGATCGGGATGATTGACGTTCTCTTCCTGGAGGG
>PNLC01000020.1 GCA_013822885.1 Bradyrhizobium sp. | reverse complement strand
GGTGCTCGAGCAGTCGACCAAGCAGTCACCGCTCAGCGCCGTGAAGAACGCCTTGCTGGGTCTGACGATCCGCTTTCAGCCGGATTACAAGCAGACCACGGTGATCGAACGCCTGATGTGTTCGACGGAGGCGCTCCGCATACGACACCAGGCGAAATATGTGGAGCAGGAGCAAGCGGTATTCGACGCGCTCTGCCAGATGTGGCCGCAACCCAGGCGGCAGCCTGCGCTCCGCATCGTTGCCATGATGTCGGTCGGCGCACTGCGTCTTGCGATCGACAACTGGAATCGCGACCAGGGGAAGCGACCTATCGCGGTTTACCTCAAAGAGGCGTTCGCCGACCTGAAGTCGGAAATTTGAAACGCCCGCGCTGGTCCGTTGCCAGGCCGATTTCGACAGGCATGCCATTCTTTCGCTTCATCACGGCTTGTCGACGCGAAGGCGCTTGAGCCGCAATGTTTGCGCGAAAAAGCCACGTCCTCGAACGCGTTTGTTGCCCCGGCTTCGCGCTCAATACGCGTCGAGTGGAACCGGCAAAGAATACAGAGTTCCGGTTGCGGCAAACCTGAAATGTGACGCGTCGCACATCTTTCCGCACGCAGCTCGGTTAAGTTTTCGTTCACGAGAGGCGTGTGGGGGGACTTGGCCCGCGTCAGCCGCTCGACCCGTATGAGATGTGCTGCTTGCGCAACAGCGCAGGCATCGTTTCACGAAGAGCAAAGCTGAAAGCGTGTACAGGCCATGCGTCACATCACAGAGCTTCGATCGATCACTCCAACCTCAAACCTTCCGTTGCGGTCCGGATTTGGCTCCGCGATTTCGCGAAGCCTGAAGCAGGCCGTCATCGTAGTCGCTTGCTGCTGCGCCGTGTTCGTCGACCTCCGCCCCGCTGTTGCCGACCCCGCATCCGATCGGGACATGGCCAGCCGCTACGAGCAATCCGCGAAGGCGGGCGATGATGATGCCCAGTTCAATCTTGGAGCGCTCTATGCATCAGGCGTCGGCCGTCAGCGCAGCGACGCGGAGGCTTTTCGCTGGTTCCTGCGCGCGGCCGATCAGGGGCACTCGCACGGCATGTTGATCGTTGCCGGCCTCTACGCGAGCGGGCGCGGCGTCGCGAAGGACAATGTGAAGGCCTATAGCTGGGCCTACATCGTCTCCTCGGCGAGCCAGGTCGACGAATATCGCAACGGTGCGCGGCAATTGATGTCGCTGCTCATGAACAAGATGACGAGCGACGAGATCGGCCGCGCCGTGGTGGCGGCACGAGCCTGGCGTGCCGTTCGGACTGTCGGCGTGGGCAAGACTTCGGGCATTGAAAGAGCTGTTGAGAACTCATCCACTCAACCCGCACCGGCTGCGGCCCCACCCGCCCCCGCGGCCGTGCAGCCGGCGCCCGCAGTCACGTCGTCGGCCGTGGTCTCGCAGCCGGCGTCATCATCCAGCATCACGACGTTGGCCGCGTCGCCCAAGGCCACCGCGGCCCCTGCGGCGAAGAGAGATGATGCCCGTGATCTGCTCGACCAGGTTCCAACGGGCCTGCGCAAGCGGTTCGGCTTCTAATTCAAAGGACGCGTGTCATGAAATTTCAGAAACACCTCATCGCAACCGGCTTTTTGGCACTCGCCACGGCAGCGACTGGCTATTACGGCTATTCTCGCTTCCTTCATCCCTCGCTGGTGACCACCAGCGTTGCGAGCCTCGCGCCGGTTTCCGAAGCCGTCTACGGAACCGGAACCGTCGAGCCCGAGCGCTGGGCCAAGGTGGTGCCGCTGCAGCGCCGCCGGCTGGTCGAGCTTTGCCGATGCGAGGGACAGGTGGTCAAGGTCGGCCAGGTCCTCGGCCGCCAGGACGACGCCGAGGAGCGCAGCGCGCTGGATCAGATGGAAATCAATCGCGGTCAGCTCGAACGCGACCTGGCGCGCGCCGAAAAGGATCGCGACAAGAGCGACGCCGCGCGTACCGAGTATGAGCAGCGCTGGACCCGGCTCGAGGAAGCAAAGTCGCGGATCGCGGCCCAGAAGGTGCGGCTCGACTCGCTGCTGCTGAGGGCCCCGCTCGACGGCATGGTGTTGCGGCGCGACGGCGAGGTCGGCGAGATCGCCGGTCCGACCGATGTACTGTTCTGGGTGGGCCCGCCCGCCCCGATGCAAGTCGTCGCCGAGATCAACGAAGAAGAGATCAACCGCATCGCCGCCGGCCAGAAGGCCCTGCTGCGCAGCGAAGCCTTTCCTGGAAGAGTGCTGCGCGCCACGGTGTCCCAGATCACGCCCAAGGGCGACCCGACCCGAAAGACCTTCCGCGTCTATTTGCGGCTGCCGCAGGATACGCCGCTGCGGATTGGCATGTCGGTCGAGGCCAACATCATCTTCCGCGAGAAGCAGGCGGCGATCGTCGTGCCGGCCGAAGCGGTCGCAGGCGGTTCGGTTCAAACGGTCGACGACGGCCGGATCAGCCGGGTGCCCGTGACGGTCGGCGTCCGCGGCAGCCGCAACGTCGAGATCATCGGTGATGTATTCAAGGGCACGCATGTGCTTTCGCCGGCACGCACCGACCTTGCCGACGGCGCCAGGGTTCGCATCGACGAGAGCCCGGCCAGGGCTGAGGAGCCCGCGGCCGTGAGCGAACCGATCGATCAGCCTGCCACAGTCCCCGAGGCGGCCGTGGTAGCCGCAGCCACCGCAGTTCCTTCGGATCCAGATGACGCCGTGATTTCGGCCGCAATGACCGCCCACATCGATTCGGTCGTCAATGACGCGCGTCGCCGCATGATCAGCAACAGCAGGTAGCCGCCGTGAAACTCCTGTTCAACATCGCGTGGACCCATGTCAGCACCCGGGTGCGGCAGACCCTCGTCGGCATGGCCGGCGTGTCCATGGGCGTCGGCTTCACGATCATGATGGCGGGCCTGATGCAAGGTTCGCAGCTCGATTTCCTGCGGCAGCTGGTCGACACCATGCCGCATATCACGATCGAGGACGAGCGGCGCTCGGTGCCGACGCAGCCGGCGGACCAGGAATATGCCGCGGTGCAGATGTCCGACATCGCCAATGTCGGCAAGCGTCCCGGAATCAAATATCCGGAATCGGTAATGAGCTCGCTGCGCTCCTGGATACCCGGAGACGTGGCGCCCTCGGCGAAGTCCACCGCGATCATCAACCATGGCGGCGCGCGCATCGGCATCAGCCTGACCGGCATCGACCCCCGCCGTGAAGTTCACGTCTCGAAGCTCGCCACGCAGATGCGCGAGGGAAAGATCGAGGACCTTTCGCGTTCGCCGAACGGCATCCTCATGGGTGAGGCGCTGGCCGAGAAACTCGGCGTGAAGACCGGCAATACCGTGCTCCTGATCGGCGGCCAGGGCATCCAGCTCAATTCGACGGTGGCCGGGCTGTTCCGTTCCGGCCTGAGGAGCATCGATGAGAGCCAGATATATTCATTGATGGGGCCGGCGCAGATCATCATGGGGCAAAGCGGGGTCGTCAACCAGCTGCGACTGCGGCTGAACGATCCCATGCTGGCGCAAAAGGTGGCGGCCCAGGTCGAAGCGCAGACCGGCTACAAGTCCGTGTCCTGGCAGGAAGCCAATGCCGACCTGCTGTCATCCTTTACTGTGCGCGATTTCATCGTGCTCACGGTGATGGGCGCGATGCTGCTGACATCCTCCTTTGCCACCTACAACATCATCTCGACGATCACGCACGAGAAGCGCCAGGACATCGCGATCATGAAGTCGCTGGGGATGCGCGAATACGCGGTGCGGCGGATCTTCATCATCGAAGCCGCCATCATCGGCGTAGTCGGCATTCTGTTCGGATGGGTCCTCGGCTACCTGCTCTGCTACGGCTGGTCGAAGATCACGATCTTCAATCCGCTGACGGGCACCACCGTTCCGCTGTCGATCCATTATTCGCTGACGCACTATGCGGTCGTCGGCGGCATATCGCTTCTGTGCTGCGCGGGCGCGGCCTATTTTCCAGCGCGCAAGGCCACGCGCGTGCAGCCGGTTGAAATCATTCGGGGGGCATCATGAGCGAGATCGCATTGCAGGCCGTGGAACTGGTTCGACGCATCGAAGGCGATGTTGCGCACACCCTCGTCAACGGCATCGATCTGTCGGTGAAGAAGGGCGAATTCCTCGCCATCACCGGGCCGTCGGGATCAGGCAAATCGTCATTGCTCTATCTCCTGGGCCTGCTCGATGCGCCCAGTGAGGGCGAAGTCATCATCTGCGGCGAGCCGACGTCGAAACTGTCGGAATCGGAACGGGCTGACGTCCGCCTGACCAAATGCGGCTTCGTATTCCAGTTCCACTTCCTGCTGCCGGAATTCACCTCGCTCGACAACGTGCTGCTGCCGATGCGCGCCGCAGGCAAGATGTCCGAGCCTGAGATGCGCGAGCGTGGCCTTTCGCTGCTGGGCTCGCTTGGCCTCGGCGAGCACGCCAACAAGCGCCCCAACCAACTCTCCGGCGGCCAGCGCCAGCGCGTCGCCATCGCCCGCGCCCTCGCCAACCGCCCCGAGATCATCGTCGCCGACGAGCCGACCGGCGCCCTCGATACCGTATCGACGCAACAAGTGTTCAAGATCCTTCGCGATATCGCGGACCAGGGCCAGACCGTGGTCGTGGTGACGCACGACCCGGCGCTCGCCGCCCGCGCCGACCGGCGGATACATATCGTCGATGGCAAGATCGCGGAGAGCACAGGACAGGGTGGGGGCGAGGCGGTTTGTGAGATGGCGACTTAAAACCCGCGATTTCCGGTCCAGATACAAAATATCGAAAACAACCCCATGCAAAGTAGGATGGAACCCTTCTCGCAGCCCAGGGCCGCGCCTGGAATACGGCTTGCGAGGCGGTTCCTGTCTTCGATGCACAAGAGCTGGCGTCAACTCGTGATCGAGCAAGAGCATGGGTCTCCCGCAGGGCGCTATTCGGCCTTGCAAGTTCATCCTTCATCGACTATTATGAAGTCATTGACTTATGGAGCCTGTTATGGCGGTCATGACGATCCGAAACATCGACGATGCCATCAAAAATCGGCTGCGGCTGCGCGCTGCGATGCACGGCCGCTCGATGGAAGATGAAGCGCGCGATATTCTGCGCTCGGCGCTATCGACCGAAATCCCGCGCCCTCGCAATCTCGGCCAAGCCATCAATGAGCGCTTCGGCGCCTTGGGCGGGGTCGATCTGCCGGACATTCCGCGAGAGGCCATCCGGGCGGTGAACTTCGGCGAATGATCGTCCTCGACACCAACGTCATTTCCGAGCTGATGCGGCGCGAGCCCGCCCCGAGGGTCATGGCGTGGATCGCCGAGCAACCGATGGCGGGCGTGTTCACGACGACGCTGACGCAGGCGGAAATCTTCTACGGTCTGGCGCTGCTTCCCGAGGGACGCCGACGCGATGATCTGCTGGCGGCGGCGCGTCCGATGTTCGATGTCGACTTGGCGGGGCGCGTCCTGCCGTTCGACACCGAGGCGGCGCTTGTCTATCCCGAGATCGCCGCCCGGCGGCAACAGGGTGGCAAGCCAATCGGCCAGATCGACGCGCAGATTGCCGCCATCGTGCGGTCCCGGGGCGCGCGGCTGGCGACTCGTAACGTCCGCGATTTCATTGATTGCGGGATCACGGTCGTCGATCCGTGGGACGAGACATGAACAGCCGCCGTCCGCTCTTATCTGCGCTACCCGGTGGCTAAGGCTTTGCATGCGCGAGAGCGAGCGGCAACTCATGGGCATGGCCGCGCATCGCGTCGCCGAACGCCACGCTGACCTGCGCAATGCGGCGCTGGGTGTCGCCTGGCCTTGCGCGGACGACCGCCCAAGAACGACCTTTCGACCCGGGCCGTCACCGATGACTGGCCCAACAGGGTTGCGTATGCGCGGCGGCTGGGGGAGTGCCCAAAAATAGCTTGGCGGGCCACGCCCGACGATGATGAGCTATGTCTACGCCATAGCCCTATGAAGCCCACGACGCACGATGATCCGCTCGTCTTCTTCGAGATACTTGAACTCGTCGCTGTACTCGCGGTGAACCAGCCAGCGATCCACAATCTGGCCCTTCACCTCCCGTTCGCAAACGAGAACTCGTCCCTCCTTTAAGCCCGTAAGTAGGTTGAGATAGTCAAGTTCGACATAATTGCCGCGAGCATCAGCGAACATCAGATTATCGTGCGTATGCCAGGGCGTGCCGAGAAAGCCTATTAGGCAATCTTCCTCGCGTTCGGCGTTCTGAAAGCACAGGACTGCGTCCCGGCCGAGATCGACCTCCACACGGCGATCGGTCTCCGCACGCGCTATCAAGCCAATTTCGCGACACAACTGGTTAACCAGATCAAGATCGTAGGGCATGGTCGGGGAAGCTATCCTGGATGATTATCGGCTTACGCAGGACTGACCCCCCACGAGGGGCCGCTCTTTTGGCTCTTCTGGGGACGGCGAGATAAAAACGACGCCTCCGGTCGCGCTAATTGTGGTTGTGGGGATTGAGGTTAAGGAGATGTCGCAAGAATCGGCCTGCCATACGATTTGCGCTCGTGTATTACGGATAAGTGGAGGCAATCCGTATGCAGTTCACCGGTGATGAGGTTGAAGTTGTTGGTAATGTGCACTGGGGCTTCTCGCTGTTCTTTCTTGCAATTGTAGCCATCTACATGGTGCGCGGGATGAAGGCACGGCAGCGAGAGCTGGACGAAGAAGAGCGGTACCAGCAGCACAAGCGCAAGTTTGACGAGGATTACGACAAGAGGGCCTAGGCGCTCGCTTTGGTTGAAGTCAAAAGGCCGGTTCAACCCCGGCCTTTTTCTTTGGCTCAACTAAAGTATCAACGGAGAGAAGTGCGTATCGCCAATTGAGGCTCGGTGCGTGGCCAACCCGGCCACGATCACAGGAGTAACTCAAAATGGATCGCGAACACTGGGCGCACATGCTCGACATCCCCACACTGCGGGCGGCCATCCAATGCGTCACCGCACAACGGGCCGAGTACCTGCGCGACGGCAGCAACGTGGCGGACGTCGACGCTTGGCTGGTGGTCGCGCACCGGGTGCTTGAGGAAAAGACTGACGAGTAGGCGGCGCGCGATTGGTGGGAGAAGGTAAGGCCGGGAGCGATCCCGGCTTTTTTATTCATCGCGCTTAAGCTTCCGCTTTCCCCAATGAGCCGCCTTTGCCGAAGGGTTGAACTCGCGCACTACATGCCGGTTTAACGCCTTCATGAAGCCCATGCGCGCGAGCATCGTTGGTCCACCTTTGGTCACGAGCAACAGCGCCTCGATTGCGACCTGCCATTCCGGCAGCGCGGCCTCCATCTTCGGTGGCGCGGTTATGTAGTGCGCGGCATCGCTCAGGGTCCGCAGCGTGCGGCCGTCTGGCAGCTCTATTGGATCTTCAAACCTGCGTTACCAGCCGTGCTCGGTCAAATGTGCTGCTCGCTAACGTGCACTCGTGGAAATCCTATACAGCAAGCGTGAGGGTCTTACCGTCTAGGGTGAGCGTGCCAAAGCGTTGACCGGTGAAGCCGGGCGCCGATATTAGGTAACCGATCGGAAAAGCCTGCTGAGTACCAGTAAGCTCAGCCGGCATTGTTAGCAGCCAATCGCTGTTGAGGATTGAAAATTCAGCCTCGGCGAATATTGGAAAGGAGTTAGGAATACCGAGTTTCTTCGTCCATCTAATGAGCGCAACCCCCGTGTTTGTTGTCGCGGGCGATCCGGCCGAAAAGCCAGGGGCGCCGCCTTCCAACCTAGCGTCCGCAAACAAATGAACCACAGTGTAATATGACGGCTGCGACGAACGATTGCCTATAGCCGCACGTATACCGAAGGGTTCAGACCTTGGCGAATTTGGCGGCAGAGACACCTCTGTTGCTACTTGGACAAGCTCAAACTTCAAGTAAAGATCAGGTGTTGTGGCTCTGTTGAGTGCTTCGCGTATTTCGTAGTCTTCCATCATGTCATTGCGATAGTTCCGGCGTCGGTAGTAGCGCAGGTCTTTGGCTTGATGGATCGTCCTCGATTTAGGAATTTCGACGACGGTAGCGACGTTGCCATTCCCCAATTGAATTTGGCGAATTCTGAGGCCTTCGATTTTCGGTGAGATGTTTTGCTGTAGGACCTGCTCAAACCAAAGACCGTCAAACGGTGTCGGATTTATTCCGTTGTCTAAACCCGCCGGAAGGTTGTCTTCCTCCGTCATCGCATAGACGAACTGGCCACCCTCCGCATTTGCCATTGCGGAAATGTCCTTGCTCATTTCAAGCTTTCGGCCATTCGTATTGTCGACGGCAGGCGAAGCTTTGTATTCAAGTGTGTTGCTCTCTCGCACCCTGTTGGTGTGCAAAAGCTGCAAGTCTTCGAGTGTTTCGAGTTTCAGCATTCACCAACGGTCCGCTCTTACGGGGGTAGCGACTTTTCAGCCTCAGTCAGGAACAGAACGGTCGATGCCGTCATGTGCAGGACGTAAGCGACAAGCTCGTTTGGGATATCAGGCGCTGGCCCAGCACCGGCACCGTGTCCGCCTTGCTTGTTTCGCGGCGTGGGAATTGCCGACTCAAGGATGGTTCGCAATGCGCTAAAATGCGACTGCCAATAGGACGGGATTAGACCGTTGTCCAAACAGATTTGAACGAGGGGCTTGGCCGTGGCCCGGTTTGGATCGAACGGCCAATTGCGCTTCGTACAAATAATTTTCATCGTACTCTCGAAGCACTTGCCGCAATCGACGAGCGCCTCTTCCTTCTTGCCGTGCCGGTAATGTTCGTAAGCGCTTAGGAATTCTTCTTGAGCGTTCTTGAATTCTGGTGCTCTCAGCACGGCGAGAGCAGGTTTGACCGCCTCGGCATGAATAAGCTGCGAGTCCACGCGAACGATGATCCCGTCCATATACTGGTAGCCGACACCATTCTCCTGGAAACGCTTGTTCAATTCCTCGATTGCCTGTTTGCAGATTTCCTTGTTTTGTCTGGTTGGGATGTAATCGGTCCGAGAACACGCTCGCTCGATAAATCGGGCGCTCAATTCTACTGCGTCCAAAATGCGGTCTGCGTTGGTTTCGCGCAAAAACCAATTCTT
Organism: Bradyrhizobium sp.; assembly: GCA_013822885.1. GTDB lineage: Bacteria > Pseudomonadota > Alphaproteobacteria > Rhizobiales > Xanthobacteraceae > Bradyrhizobium. The sequence continues at coordinate 12,826 of PNLC01000020.1, read as the reverse complement.
CAACTCATCCTGTGAGTGCGCTTTCTCGTCTGGATCGCTATTGGGGACTAATTTAAAAAGGCCGTACTCCCTACGGAGTACCTGAGCGATAGCGTGATATGTCGATCGAATGTTGCTGATTGAACTATCGCGGTGTGTCGTGACATAGGGAATTCCAATCGCGTCGCTCCAAATGTGAATGATTTGAACTTTGAGAGCTTCCGGAATTTTATCGTATTCATAAACGTCCGGCACGTTACCGAGCTCTCGGGCGCGCCGCTTTGAATATAGTTCGAAAACCGCCATAAGAATCGCTCCCGGGATGGGTTGCTCTCTATACCCAGCAACGTGCAGTTGAAAAAGGGCGGGGTTCCTACGGCCTAGGCCGGTGCAGCAGGCGAACGTCTTGGCAGTGTACGCCGCTGGCAATGCGACCCAGGGTCGCCGCCAGCAAGCCGGTTGTCGCCCCTGTCGTGGCCGTATAGCGCGAAAGGCGCGGCGGGTGGTGTGGTGTGGGTTTAGCCGGGGGTTAAACGCGCAGGAAGCCAAATTCTATAACTATTACAATGCATTGGCGGAGAGGGAGGGATTCGAACCCCCGATAGGCTTGCACCTATGCCGCATTTCGAGTGCGGTGCATTCGACCACTCTGCCACCTCTCCAGGCGCCATGACGGGTGATTCCTCATCCGCGGTCGGGCCGTGTTCTAGGCGAGGATGGCGGGCCGGGCAAGGCGCGGGGGCCAAGAAATCCGCACCCGCGCCGGGAGGCAGAAAAGGGAGCCAGAAATGGAGCATTTGACGGTTCAGGCCAACGGCGCGGCCCTTCATGTGGCCCGCATCGGCACCGGGCGACCGCTGCTGTTGCTGCATGGCTGGCCCGAATTCTGGCTGACCTGGGAGCCGGTCATGGCGCGGCTCGCCGATCGCTTCACGCTCTATGCGCCCGACCTGCGCGGCTTCGGCGACAGCGACAAGCCCGAAGGGCTGTTCGGACCCGACCAGCAGGCCGCCGACATGCTGGCGCTGATGGATGCGCTTAGGCTGCCGCAGGCCGGCATCGTCGGTCACGATGTCGGCGGCGCCCTGATGCAGCCGCTGGCGCGGCAGGCGCCAGAGCGCGTCGCGGGCCTGTTCTTTTTCGATTTCGTCTACCCCGGAATTGGCCCGCGGATGGCGGAGCCGGAGCGCCTCAACAACATCTGGTATCAATCCTTCCACCAGATGGAGATGGCACCCGCCCTCGTCGGCGCGAGCCGCGAAAGCTGCCGTCGCTATATCGGGCATTTCCTGAAAGCCTGGTCGCATCGCAAGCACGTCTTTGACGATCAACTCGATGCCTTCACCGACAATTTCCTGAAAGTGGGAAACCTCGCCGGTGGCTTCGCGCATTACCGCGCCGCCCATGCCGGCCGGGTCAGGATGATGAAGGGCGAAGCGCCGGCGCTACCGCCGATCGGCGTGCCGACCTGCGTTCGCTGGGCCGAGCATGATCCGCTGTTTCCTTACGAATGGACCGACCGGCTCGGCGAGACCTTTACAGATCTCGATCTCGCGATGTTTCCCGATGTCGGCCACTTTCCCCATCGCGAGGATCCCGATCGCGCAGCATCCGAGATCGCGGCGTTCTTTGCGCGCATCGGCTGGAGCTGAGGAAATAAGGGGTGGGACCGCCAGACGCGACAAAAAACTGGCGGCCCCGTGCCGCTGCTTTGAAATTCCGGCCGGGAAGTGCGGCTTCGCCGGCCAGGCGGAGCGACAAAATGACGGTAGCAACAGGAGCGGAAACGGCAACGCCAACCCGGTTTTAACCTAACCGATCAACCTTACCACGGTGAAGAGAGCCTCATTCCTTAACCTTCTTCGCCTTCTTCTCGTCCCTCACCTTCTTCTCGTCCTTGCCGCTTTCCTTGCCACTTTCCTTGCCGTTGTCCTTGCGACGGTTGGTGAAACGCGCATTGCCAAGGCCGGTGCCGATCGTCAGCACGCCCCAATGCTCGACGTCCTGCATGTAGGGCACTTCGGAAAGACCCTGCACCACGCCGTCATTGTGCATCAGCACTGCCGTATCGTGATCGCCGATCTGCGGGATCGCCTCCACCAGGCTTGCCGGCAGGTTGAACCTGCTGCTTTCCCAATTGCCCGGCAGGTTCTGCGCGCCCTTTTCGATCGAGCCGTCCGCGTCGATCACGCCGGGACAAGCGATGCCGATGAAGGGCGCGAGCTTGAGGCCCTCGGCCTCGGCATCGGCGATCAGATCCTTCAGCATCTTGACCAGCCGCTTCACTGCGCCTTCGCGCGTCGGCTCATCGTCGGCGTGCCGCCACAGTTCGGACTTCCATACGGATGCCTTGGAGAGATCGGGAGTTTTCTTCCAGCGTGTCTCCACCACACCGCAGCGGATGTTGGTGCCGCCGATATCGACCGCCAGAATGCTGTCATGGCCCTCGAATATCCATGACGGCGCCAGATGCAGTGCGCCGATCAGCCCCGCGTCGTCGGAATGGAAACGGATCGGCACCAGATCGACGTCGAAATCCTCTGCCTTGAGGATGAGGTTGGTACGCGCGATGGCGATCTCGCCGACCCGGCTCTGCCGAAAGCCGCCGCCGACCACGATACGCTCGGTGTCCGCCCACGCCTTTGTCTTCAGGAACCTGCCGGTCACATAGGCCAGTTCCTGCGCGAACTCCTCGATCGCGCCATGCACCAGGGCGACGGCGGCGACATCGTCGCCCATCAGCATTTCATCCAGATCGCCCTTGGGAATTTCGTCAGTGGATTTTTTGCCGAGCGGATCGTCGCCATTCTTTTTCAGCGGCTTGCGCAGGCCGTCGAGGATCTCGCGGAAGGCGCCCTTGCTGGCCCGATCGCCGAGAAACCCGTCGTCGTCCTTCAGTTCGATATTGAAGCTGTCGACGTCTACCGACGGCAGCCGCGGAGCGCCGTGACGCGCGATGCCGGTGGTCGTTACGATATCTTCTGCCATATTGTTCAATGCCCCCTGCCGGATTTCGCTGGCTACAACGGGCAGGGAACCCATTGGTTTCACGATGGGGGCGAATGGCGAGTGGCGAATAGCGAATGGGCGGCAAATTGAGACCCCCTATTCGCTGCCCGCCACTCGCCATTCGCCCTTTTCTACCCATTTTGGCGGCTTTTCAGGCCATTCCACCTTGACTCACGGCATTCTGCGGCTATAAGTCCCGGCATCCGGCGCGGGATTTCTCGCGCCGCTTGTTTTTGCGCGATTTCCTTGAAGCCTGCCCTTGTTTGAACGGGCTCGTTTCTGGCCGCGCGAAAATCGTACCCATAGCGACTGACCAAAAAGCCGACCCGGACGTGCCCTTCATCAGGGAATGCGCCCGAGGCCGGGATCGAACACGAAGGAATATAACGATGTTCGCAGTCATCAAAACCGGCGGCCGGCAGTATCGCGTCGTTCCGGATGATGTGCTCGAGATAGGCAAGATCGCCGGCGAAGTCGGCACGATCGTGCAGCTTGGTGAAGTCCTGGTCGTCGGCGGTGACACGCCGGTGCTGGGCATGCCGACGGTGGCTGGTGCTTCCGTTGCGGCCGAAGTGCTGCAGCACAAGCGCGGCCCCAAGGTGATCGCTTTCAAGAAGCGTCGCCGCAAGAATTCGCGCCGCAAGCGCGGCTATCGCGACGAGATCACGGTGCTTCGCGTTACCGAGATCCTGACCGATAACGGCAAGCCCTCGATCGGCCCGCGGCCGAAGCGGGAAAAGGCTGTGGCGCCCGCCGCTGACGAACACGAGGCGGCGTAGGCCGCCGCGAAGGGCTAAAGCGACAAGAAGTGATAAGCCTCGATCAAGATTTGAGGCGCGATAAAAAGTGAAATGATTCCGTCAAGGAATCGATTTAGATATCCTAGAGAAGCTGGAGACGGGCCATGGCTCACAAAAAAGCAGGCGGTTCATCGCGAAACGGACGTGATTCAGCGGGCAAGCGCCTCGGAATCAAGGCCTATGGCGGCGAGCGTGTGATCCCCGGCAACATTATCGCGCGTCAGCGCGGCACCACCTGGCATCCCGGCCTTAATGTCGGCATGGGCACCGATCATACTCTGTTCGCCAAGGTCGAGGGTCATGTCGAATTCCGTGCAAAAGGCAATGGTCGCACTTTCGTATCGGTTGTTCCGATGACGGAGGCCGCTGAATAGACGGTGGACACAATCGAGTCCGCCGGGTCCTGTTGAACCGGCGGAGTCGAAAAGGGCTCCGAGGGGAGGCGGGAAACCGGCCTCCCCTTTTCATTTTGCGCATTCCCGCACCCAGGAGCCCGATATGTTGCAGGACATCCCGATTCCGACCTCAACATTGCGTGAAGCGAGTAGCTGCGTCCTCGAGACCGAACGGCTGACGCTGCGGCGGCCGACCCTCGCGGACGTAAAAGCGATTGCGCATCTCGCCAACGATCGCCGCATTGCTGAAAACACCCGCCGCCTGCCGCACCCCTATCAGCAGGACCACGCGGTCGAGTTCGTGCGCGCGACTGCGGCTGCCAGTACCGAAGCGGTTTTTCTGATCGAGCAGAACTTTTCGCCCGTCGGCATGGTCGGCATCGACCGCAGCGAGCCGGAAGCACCGGAGCTTGGCTATTGGCTCGGCGTCGAACATTGGGGCCAGGGTTTCGGCACCGAGGCCGCGCGCGCGGTGATCGACTTCTTCTTCGAGGAGTCCGATGCCGAGCACCTGATATCGGGTGCCCGCGTCGCCAACCCGGCGTCGCGGAACATCCTGGAGAAATGCGGCTTCCAGTGGAGCGGCGTCGAACTGCACCGCTTCGAGGCGCTGGGATCCTCCACCCCGGTCGACCGCTTCCGCCTGACGCGCAGCGTCTGGTCGTCGCTGAAGAACTGGGCGAGTTCGACGCGGCGGGAGCGTTAGGCTCACCGTCATTCCGGGATGGACCGAAGGACCAGACCCGGAATCTCGAGATTCCGGGTTCGATGCTGCGCGCATCGCCCCGGAATGACGGAGGGAGCGCTACGCTCACGCCGGTGGATTCACCATCGTTTCCTCGCGGCCGAGCTGCTGCTCGCGCATGAAGATGTAGAATCCCGCGCCGATGATGATGGCGGCCCCGACGAGCGTCGATATCGACGGCACGTCACCCCACACCACGAAGCCGAATATCACCGCCCAGACGATCATCGAATATTGATAGGGCACCACGACGCTCGCCGGCGCCAGCTTCAGCGAACGGTTGATGCATAGCAGCGCTACGACGGAAGTAACGCCCGCTATCGCAAACAGTGCCAGGCTTCCGGGCGTCGGTGTTACCCAGCCGATCGGCGACAGCAGCGCGCCGAGCAGAAATGTGCCGCCGAACTGGGTCGTGGTCAGCACGATATCCGGTGTCGTGCGCAGCGAACGCGTGATCAGCATCAGGAACGCAAACGAAAGGCTGCCGCCGAGCGCGATCATCGCAGGCCAGCTCACGGTTTGCGTGGACGGGCGCAGCGCGATCAGGACGCCGCAGAACCCGATCAGGATCGCGGTCCAGCGCCGCCAGCCGACCCGCTCGCCGAGCACGATACCGGAAAGCGCGGTGACGAAGATCGGCGAGGCCAGATAGTAGGTGATCACGTCGGCTAGCGGGAGATAGACGGTGGCGAGAAAGAAAGCGGCAACTTCGAGCGTTGAAAGCAGGACGCGAAGCAACTGCAGCCACGGACGTTCGATGCGCCTGAATTCGGCGCGCTGGCTCCAGATGATCGGCAGAAGCACAAGCAACGCCGCGCAGGCGCGCAGCCACATCAACTGCCCGACCGAATAGGTCGCGACCATGTACTTTCCGAGCGCATCGCCGAACGAGAACATGAAGATCGACAGCAGCATCAGTCCGATGCCGGCAAGCCGCGCGGAGCGCTCGTCATAGCTGGAGATTTTTGCGAACAGGCTCATGAGCGGATGCGACGTTCCCTGCAGTTTCTTCGTCATGGCCGGACAGCTTCTGACTGGTTCCGGCCATCCACGTCTTTTGTGCAGCACGTTTTAAAGACGTGGGTGCCCGGGACAAGCCCGGCAACGACGAATTGAGACGTATCGATTGCCGCAGTCACGCCGCTGCGATACCGCTATTCAAGGGAAACGGCAGGAAACCGACATGACCGACTTCGATCCCGCCCGGCATCGCATGGTGAGCGAACAGCGCTGGTTCGAGGATTTCGTCCTTGGCGAGCGTTTCGTGATCCCGAGCCGGACCCAGACCTCGGCGGTATTCGCCGCGTTCCAGACCGCGAGCGGCGACACCCATCCGATCCACTACGACGTCGAGTTCTGCCGCGCCCGCGGCATGCCCGACCTGCTCGCGCATGGCTTCCAGACCCTGGTCCATACCGCGCCCGGCGCCGGGCTGTTTCCCTATATCGTCGAGGATTCGCTGGTCGGATTTCTCGAACAATCGAGCAAGTTCTTAAAGCCGGTCTATGCCGGCGACACGATCTATCCGGCGCTTGAGGTGATCGAGCTCGTCCCGGGCCGCACCACCGGTGTCGTGACGCTGCGTTCGACCGTCTTCAACCAGCGCAAGGAACTGGTGCTGGAAGGAATGCAGAAATTCCTGGTTCGCAGGCGCCCGGCCTAGCAACAAAAAGGCCAGAAATTAAGGCTTTCAGTCAATGTTGCGGGCCTTGAGGGTTGCCGCACGGCCCCCCCTGCCCTAACTAGTGCAGATCATGAAATTCCTGGACGAGGCAAAGGTCTATATCCGCTCCGGCGACGGCGGTAACGGCTGCGTGGCGTTCCGCCGCGAAAAATTCATCGAGTTCGGCGGACCTTCCGGCGGCAATGGCGGTCGCGGCGGCGATGTCATCATCGAGGTGGTCGACGGGCTGAACACGCTGATCGACTATCGCTACCAGCAGCACTTCAAGGCGCAGAAGGGCACCAATGGCATGGGCAAGGACCGCCATGGCGCCAATGGCAAGTCGATCGTACTGAAGGTGCCGGTCGGCACGCAGATCTTCGACGAGGATCGCGAAACGCTGATCCACGACTTCACCGAACTCGGCGAAAAATTCGTACTCGCCGAAGGCGGCAATGGCGGCTTCGGCAACGCGCATTTTAAATCCTCCACCAACCGCGCGCCGCGCAACGCCAATCCGGGTCAGGAAGGCGAGGAGCGCTGGATCTGGCTGCGGCTGAAACTGATCGCAGACGCCGGTCTCGTCGGGCTGCCCAATGCCGGCAAGTCGACCTTCCTTTCCGTCGTCAGTGCGGCCAAGCCGAAGATCGCGGACTATCCTTTTACCACGCTGCATCCGCAGCTCGGCGTGGTGAGCGCGCAGGGCCGCGAATTCGTGCTCGCCGATATTCCCGGCCTGATCGAGGGCGCGCATGAGGGTGCCGGCCTCGGCGACCGGTTTCTCGGCCATGTCGAGCGCTGCCGCGTGCTGCTGCACCTGATCGATGCGACCTGCGAAAATGCCGGCCAGGCTTACAAGACGGTACGAACCGAGCTCGAAGCCTATGAAGGTCATCTCGCCGACAAGATCGAGATCGTGGCGCTGAACAAGATCGACGCGGTCACGCCGGATGAACTGAAGAAGCAGAGGGACCGGCTGAAGCGCGCCGCGAAGAAGACGCCTCTCCTGCTCTCCGCCGCGACCGGCGAAGGCGTGCCGGAAGCGCTCAAGGCGCTGGTCGAGGTGATCGGCGAGGCCCCGGTTTCGCTCAAGGCCAAGGGTGGCCAGGCGGAGCCGTGGGCGCCGGTAACGCCGCAGGGCTGATGCAAACTTAGCTTCCGCCGGCCGCGCCACTTCCAAAACCGGGAACTGGCGCGTATTGCTTCCCGACCATCCGCACCATTCGACCGCATCCATGAAACGCCCCGCGCTCAAAAACTTTCGCCGCATCGTCGTCAAGGTCGGCTCCTCGCTGCTGATCGATTCCAATGCGGGCGAGGTGCGTTCGGCGTGGCTCTCGGCGCTTGCCGCCGATCTCGCCAAGCTGCATGGCGAAGGCCGCGACGTGCTGGTCGTCTCGTCAGGCTCGATCGCGCTCGGCCGCAGCCGTCTGAAATTGCCGCGCGGCCCGCTGAAACTCGAGGAGAGCCAGGGCGCCGCTGCGGTTGGACAGATCGCGCTGGCACGGATCTGGTCGGAAGTGCTGGGGTCTCACGGCATCGGCGCCGGACAGATTTTGGTGACGCTGCAGGATACCGAGGAGCGCCGCCGCTATCTCAATGCCCGCTCGACCATCGCAAAGCTTCTCGAGTGGCGCGCGGTGCCCGTGATCAACGAGAACGACACGGTCGCGACCAACGAAATCCGCTATGGCGACAATGACCGCCTCGCCGCCCGCGTCGCCACCATGACGAGCGCCGACCTGCTGATCCTGCTGTCCGATATCGACGGCCTCTACGACGCGCCGCCCGGCGCCAATCCGAACGCAAAACTGATTCCGGTCGTCGAGTCCGTAACCTCCGAAATCGAGGCGATGGCGGGCGCGGCGGAATCGGAGTTGTCGCGCGGCGGCATGTTCACCAAGATCGAAGCGGCGAAGATCGCGACCACGTCGGGCACGCACATGCTGATCGCGTCGGGCAAGATCGAGCATCCGCTGCAGGCGATATCGGACGGCGGACGCTGCACCTGGTTCCTGACGCCCGCCAATCCCGTCACCGCGCGAAAACGCTGGATCGCGGGCTCGCTGGAGCCGAGGGGCACGCTGACCATCGACGCCGGCGCGGTTGCCGCGCTGCGCGCAGGGAAAAGCCTGCTGCCGGCCGGGGTGATCCGGGTCGACGGCCAGTTCGCCCGCGGCGACGCCGTGGTGGTGCGCGGTCCCGATACCCACGAAATCGGCCGCGGCCTCGTCGCCTACGACGCCGAGGATGCCGAAAAGATCAAGGGCCGCTCCTCGCCGGACGTGATGGTGATCCTAGGAATCTCAGGCCGGGCGGAAATGATCCACCGCGACGATCTGGTCGTGGGCGGGCCGAGGCAGACCGATCCGGCTTGAGCGCTACGCCATATCGTCAGAGTCGATGTTCTGGCGGCCGTTCATGACACGAATGACTTCGATACCGTCAGAAACGGGAATGTAGAAAATGACATAGCTGCGGACAGGGAAGCTGCGCACGTTCATGGCCAGATCATTTCTGGCTCGGCCCGCCAGCGGCGTCTCTGCCAACATGTCAAAGGTAGCTTCGATGCGCCCCAGCCAAGCGTCCGCAGCTTTCACGCTGTCGTCGGCAATGAAATTATAGATCGAGGTTAGATCGATCTCGGTTTGTGGACTTTTGCGCGCCCTATTTCGCCATTCTTTTGCGCCAGGCGCTTTCGCCCCTGCGCCTTGATCCGTTCAAACATGTCGCCGACCTCTTCCGCCGGACCGCTGTCGAAGCCTTTCTGAATCTCCGCCCGCAAGGCCTCAAGCTTTGCCTTGCGCCGCTCTTCGCGCTCTTCGACCAGTCGCAGGCCTTCGCGCATGACCTCGCTGGCCGTGGAGTAGCGGCCACTCTCGATCAAGCTTTCGATCATCCCTTCAAAATGTTTGCCGATGCTGTAGCTGGACGCCATGATGAGTTCCTCATATCATAAAGTGATATTTAATGATATTCGGTTTAGGCGCAAGTCAGCTTCGCTGGATGCGTCATTCACCCGCGGCTGGGCCAATGGCCGAGCTTGGCCGTCAGCCATGCCGGTTCCGGACCTCGCAAGAGCGGGATTTCCGTGCTAGGTCATGCCCTTAACTCAGGACCCGAGACCCACGATGACCGCGCCGCTCAAGGCAATCGACGGCAACGCCGATCTGCCCGCGTTGATGACTGACCTCGCTGCCCGCGCTCGCGCCGCCGCGCGGGTGCTGGCGCTCGCCTCGCCGGAACAGAAGAACAGCGCGCTTGACGCCATCGCCCACGCTATCCGCAGTCATGCGGCGGCCATTCTCGCCGCCAACGCCGAGGATGTCGCCGAGGTTCGCGCTGGCGGTGCAACGTCGGCCTTCATCGACCGCCTGACGCTAACGCCGGCGCGCATCGAGGCGATGGCCGAGGGCGTCACGACCGTGCGCGCGATCTCCGATCCGGTCGGCACCGTCACCGAGCGCTGGCAGCGCCCCAATGGGATGACGATCGAGCGCGTGCGCGTGCCGCTCGGGGTGATCGGCGTGATTTTCGAGAGCCGTCCCAACGTCGCTGCCGATGCCGGCGTTCTGTGCCTGAAGTCCGGCAATGCCGTGATCCTGCGCGGCGGCTCCGACAGTTTCCGATCCTGCCGCGCGATCCATGACTGCCTGGTGCAGGGACTTCGCGAGGCGGGCCTTCCCGAAGCCGCAATCACGCTGGTACCTACGCGCGACCGAGCTGCCGTAGGCTTGCTGTTGAGCGGATTGAACGGGGGCATCGACGTGATCGTGCCGCGCGGCGGCAAGAGCCTCGTCGCGCGGGTCGAGGCAGAAGCGCGTGTGCCGGTGTTTGCGCATCTCGAAGGCGTCAACCATGTCTATGTCGATCGCACCGCCAAGCTCGACATGGCGAAATCGATCTTGCTGAACGCCAAGATGCGCCGGACCGGCGTCTGCGGTGCGGCCGAAACCCTGCTGGTCGATCGCGCCGGCGCCGCGACCAGCCTGCAGCCGCTGGTGAGCATGCTGATCGACGCCGGCTGCGAGGTGCGCGGCGACGCGACCGTGCAGAAGATCGACGCGCGCGTGAAGCCTGCAACCGACGAGGACTGGGACACCGAATATCTCGACGCGATCATCGCGGCGCGGGTCGTCGACGGCCTCGATGAGGCGATCGCCCATATCCACGACCACGGTTCGCACCACACCGACGCGATCGTGACGGAAGACGCCGGATCCGCCGAGAAATTCCTCAACGAGGTCGATTCGGCGATCGTGCTGCACAACGCCTCGACGCAGTTCGCCGACGGCGGCGAGTTCGGCTTCGGCGCCGAGATCGGAATTGCCACCGGCAAATTCCACGCCCGTGGCCCTGTCGGCGCCGAGCAGCTCACGACCTTCAAGTATCGTGTTCGCGGCAACGGGCAGACGCGACCGTGAACACAACCCGGCGCGCGCGGTGATCCGGCTGATGCAACCCCAATCCGCCGCGCAGGCCATCCCCTTCCATACCCACGGCATGCGCGTCGGATTGCTCGGCGGCTCGTTCAATCCGCCGCACGCGGCGCATCGCGCGATCAGCCAGTTTGCCCTCAAGCGCCTGAAGCTCGATCGCGTCTGGTGGCTGCTGACGCCGGGCAATCCGCTCAAGGATACGGGTGAATTGCGGACGCTCGGCGAGCGCGCCGACGCAGCGCGCGAGGTCGCCGACGATCCGCGCATTGATATCAGCTGTCTCGAAGCTGTCATCGGTACCCGCTACACTGTAGATACGGTCATTCATCTGCGCCGCCGCGTTTCCGGCGTGCGCTTCGTCTGGATCATGGGCGCTGACAATCTCGCGCAGTTCCATCGCTGGAAGGACTGGCGGCGCATCGCGGCAGAGGTCCCGATCGCCGTGATCGACCGCCCGCCACAGAGTTTTCGGGCGCTCGCCGCGCCTGCCGCCCAAGCGTTGGCGCGCTACCGTTTGCCTGAGAATCAGGCGGCCCGGCTGACCGATCAGCAGACCCCCGCATGGGTTTTCCTCACGGGCATGAAACTGAACCTGTCATCGACCGGCCTTCGGAACTCGGACGGCAGCTGGAAGGCAAAGAAGTGACAGTTTTGGCGCGAAGCGGCAGGTGGATTAACTGGAATATTGAAAGCATTAACCCCACATGCCTAATATAGTCAGTGGACGCTAGGATTCGGCGTTCGCGATACAGTGAAAGGAATGGTCCCTGGCCACATCTGTATTGTCCAAGTCTGTTTTACCCAAGGCCCCTGGCAAGGCTCCCAGTAAGTCTGCAAAGACCCCGCGTAAGACATCGACCCAAGCTGCGGCCTTGAAGGCGCAACCCGACGCCGACAAGACGCTGAATATGATCCTCTCCCGCCTCGACGATATGAAGGCGGAAGAAACGGTCACCATCGACCTTCGCGGCAAATCGGCATTTTCCGACTACATGATCGTCACCACGGGCCGGGCCAACCGGCACGTCGGCGCGATTGCGGAAAACGTCACGAAAGCGCTGAAGGAAAACGGCATCAAGAGCATCCACGTCGAGGGCTTGCCCAATTGCGACTGGGTGCTGATCGATTCCGGCGATGTGGTCGTGCACGTATTCAGACCCGAGGTGCGCGAATTCTACAATCTGGAAAGGTTGTGGACGCAAAGCCCGGCGGCCGCCGCGATCTGAGTTTTAGGCCGATGCGAATCGGCTGGAGCGCATGTAGGCTGCGTGCGCGCGCCGGAGCGCGCATGCCAGTAATTGCACTCCTGAAACATTGTTCATGCGCCTTGTGGTGGTCTCCATCGGCCGGCTGAAGCAGGGTCCCGAACGGGAACTGGCCGATCGCTATCGCGAGCGCTTCGACGACATCGGCCGCAAGCTCGGCTTTCGCGGCCTCGAGATTCATGAAATTTCGGAAAGCCGCGCGCGCGATGCCGCGACCCGGATCTCGGAAGAAGCCGCGGCCATTGCGGCGGTAATTCCGGAAAAAGCCGTGCTGGTAGCGCTGGATGAGCGCGGCAACAGCATCGATAGCGTGGGCTTCGCCCAGCATCTCGGCCGCTGGCGGGACGAAGGAATTGCTGCGACCATTTTCACAATCGGCGGCGCGGACGGACTTTCGCCCGAATTGCAGCGCAAGGCAAAACTACGCATTGCGTTCGGCTCGGCGACCTGGCCGCATCAAATGGTTCGCGTCATGCTTCTTGAACAGATCTACCGGGCCGCCACCATTCTGGCTGGCCACCCCTATCACCG
>PNLC01000019.1 GCA_013822885.1 Bradyrhizobium sp. | reverse complement strand
GCTTGGCCTGGGCGTCGGCCGCCTCGACCCGCCCGACCGCGGTCGTCGCCGTCTCGCGCGACTTGGTCATGGCTTCGGAGATTTCCCGAACCGACGCGTTCAATTCCTCCGCGCCCGCCGCAACCGATTCCATCATGCCGCGCACACGCTCATTGCCCATGCGGACCAGCACCTGCGCGGTGGTGTCGGTGGCGTATTTCACGACCTTGAACGGCTTGTCGTTGAGATCGAGGATCGGATTGTAGGACGCCTGAATCCAGACCTCCTTGTTCCCCTTGCCGATCCGCTTGTATTCGGCGGCCTGATACTCACCGCGATTGAGCGCCGCCCAGAACTCGCGGTAGGTCGCACCGTCCCGCTCCGACGGATCGACGAACATGCTGTGATGCCGGCCCCGGATTTCCTCCAGCGCGTAGCCCACGGTGCGGAGGAAATTCTGGTTGGCGCCGATGATGGTGCCGTCCATGTTGAATTCGATCACGGCCTGCGACTTGCCGATGGCTGCGATCTGGCCGGCGAGGTCCGCATGCGCCAGTTTCTGATTGGTGATATCGGTGGCGAACTTCACGACCCGGAACGGCTTGCCCTTTTCATCGAGCACCGGGTTGTAGGAAGCGAGGATCCAGACCTCCCTGCCGCCCTTGCCGATCCGCTTGTATTCAGCCGACTGGTATTCGCCGCGGTTGAGCCGCGCCCAGAATTCCCGATAGGACGGGCTGTTGCGCGTCGCGTCATCGACGAACATGCTGTGGTGCTTGCCCTGGATTTCGCCGAGTGTGTAGCCCATCGCGCCGAGGAAGTTTTCATTGGCGGTGACGATGGTGCCGTCCATCTCGAAGGCGATGACGGCCTGCGCGCGGCCGATCGCTGCGATCTGGCCGGCGTCTTCCATGCTTTTGATCTTGCGGGCAGTAATCTCGGTGGCGAATTTGACGACCTTGAAAGGCTTGCCGTTGCCGTCCAGAACAGGATTGTAGCTTGCCTGAATCCAGATTTCCTTGCCGCCCTTGCCAAGCCGCCTGTACTCGGCGGCCTGGTATTCGCCGCGATTGAGAGCCGCCCAGAATTCCCGGTAGGCCGCACCGTCGCGCTCCGACGCATCGACGAACATGCTGTGAAGCTTGCCCTGGATTTCACCGAGCGTGTAGCCGAGCGCCTTCAGGAAGTTTTCGTTGGCGGTGATGATCGTGCCATCCATGCCGAACTCGATCACGGCCTGAGAGCGGCCGATGGCTGCGACAAGCGCCTTGTCGGAGGAGGAATTCCCGAGAAATTGGAACATGAGTGGCCGCATCCAATGAGAGAGTTGATGAAATTCGGGCGCCGTAGCCGTCGGGTTCCACGCTTGTTCAAATGGAAGAACAATGCGTTAACGCTGTTGTCCGTAAGATGACGGATACATCGCAAGACGATACATCTCGTTGAGATATATCTGCGTGCGCCGCTCGCGGAGCGAGCGCCGTGCCTGGTAGCAATATTCCGTTCACGCCGCCCCTGGTCGATCTCGGCAATCCCGAGGCGCGGGCCGCATTCGTGAAACCGTGGGGTGCGAACGTCCGCCCGGCCATTACCTCAGAAATAATTTTCACCGAAATGTCGGTGCCGTAAAACCCCACGCGTCTTTTTGATGAAGGCCGGCGCCGGTCGGTTCAGCGAGACCTCAACGGAGCGTGACGATGCGATTCATGGTGATTGTGAAGGCGAGCAAGGATTCGGAAGCGGGCGTCATGCCGAGCACGGAATTGCTGACCGCGATGAGCAAGTTCAACGAGGAGATGGCCAAGGCCGGGATCATGGAGGCGGGCGAGGGCCTGCATCCGACCTCAAAGGGCGCGCGGATCAAGTATTCGAACGGGCAGGGCAGCGTCGCCCGCGGTCCGTTCAGCCTCTCCGGCGATCTCGTCGCGGGCTTCTGGCTGATCAACACCAAATCGCTGGATGAAGCCATCGACTGGATGAAGCGCGCGCCGTTCGGCCCCGGCGACGAGATCGAGATTCGCCAGGTGTTCGCCACCGAGGATTTTGGCGAGGCGCTCACCCCCGAGCTGCGCGAGCAGGAAGAGCGGTTGCGGGCGCAGGCTGGGAAGAAATAGTTCTCCCTCGTCATTCCGGGGCAGCCCGCAGGGCTGAACCCGGAATCTAGAGGTCGTAGCGCGAGATTCCGGGTTCACGCTGCGCGTGCCCCGGAATGACGACAACACGGAGTACCACCATGCGATTCATGATGCTGATGATCCCCCTCGGATATGAGACCGCGGCGCCCGACGTTCAGCTTGATCCCGAAAGGGTCAAGGCGATGATGAAATACAACGAGGCGCTGAAGGACGCCGGCGTCCTGATCGCGCTCGACGGGCTGCACCCGCCGTCGATGGGCGCGCGGGTTTCCTTCCCCGATGGCAAGCCTCTGGTGACCGACGGTCCCTTCACCGAGGCCAAGGAAGTGCTGGGCGGCTACTGGATGATCGACGTGAGGTCGCGCGAGGAGGCGATCGCCTGGGCCAGCAAGTGCCCGGCTTCCGAGAACGAAATCATCGAAATCCGCCAGGTGCAGGAGATGAGCGACTTCTCCGAGGAAGTGCAGCAGGCGGCCGAGGGCTTTGCGGAACTGCAGAAGGGCAACGCGCACAAGCGCTGAGCGGCCGCTTCCGACCCTGACGGTCCGTTAACCTTCCTGAACGCGCGAAACCCGAACGCTCAAACCGGGTGACCTTTGCGAGCGGCTCATGTAAAAGCCTTTCACATGAGCTGGCGCAAGGACCAAGGCCGCGGCGAGCGCGGGTATCACCACGGCAATCTGAAAGAGGCGCTGCTGCAGGCGGCGCTTGGCCTGATCGCCGAAAAGGGCGCCGCCGGTTTCACCTTCGCCGACGCGGCGCGAATGGCCGGTGTCAGCCCCGCCGCGCCCTATCGGCATTTCCGCGACCGCGATGAGTTGCTGTCCTCGATCGCCCAGCGCGGCTTCGAGCAGTTCGAGGCGCTGCTGACGCAGGCCTGGGACGACGGCCGCCCGGACACGGTCACCGCGTTCGAACGGGTGGGCAAGGCCTACCTCGCCTTCGCCCGCAACGAGCCCGCGTTCTATTCGGCGATGTTCGAATCCGGGCTTCCCGTCGATGCCAATCCGACATTGATGGCCGCGAGCGAGCGAGCGTTCGCCATCATCCGCGCTGCGGCCGAACGGCTTGCGGCGCTGGCGCCGCCCGGCATCCCGCGACCGCCGGCGATGATGATGGCGCTGCACATCTGGTCGATGTCGCACGGCGTGGCGTCGCTGTTCGGCCGCGGCGACGCGGCACGGCGCAAGCTGCCGATGTCGCCCGAGGAACTGCTGGAAGCCGAAGTGCTGATCTATCTGCGCGGCCTCGGCTTCCCGACCGACCGCCGGCCCGCGCCGACGCCGCCCGGCCCGCCGCCGGTGCCGCCGTCCGGCGACCCGCCTGCCGGCCCCTGGGGCAAGCCAAAATAATTTTCGAGGGCGTGGCGAGCCGTCCGCTTGACAAAACCGCTGGATGGTTTAGGTATGTAAATGTTATTTACATTCACAACGGCGTGATCGCTGTCATGGAGAGGGAAATGGCCTACACCGCAGATGTCAATCGCTGGCGCGGCCCGAGGGAAGAGAACTATCGACCGCGCATGCTGGATAGTCCCTGGCACCCCGGTTGGATTGCCGTGACCATCCTCGGCTTCATCATCTGGTGGCCGATCGGACTTGCCCTTCTCTTTTTCACACTAGGGAGCAGAAAAATGGGTTGCTGGAGTGGCCAGGATCGCTGGCAGAACAAGATGGAGCGGATGCAGTACAAGATGGACCGCATGCGCGGCCGCATGGAGCGCGGCGGCTTTGGCGGCTTCGGCTTCGGTACGCCCTCGAGCGGCAACCGCGCCTTCGACGAGTACCGCACGGAAACGCTGCGGCGGCTCGAGGAAGAGCAGGTCGAGTTCAGGAGCTTCCTCGATCGCCTGCGTCACGCCAAGGACAAGGAAGAGTTCGACCAGTTCATGGCGCAGCACAAGCCGCGTCCGACCCCGCCGAACGACCAGCCGCCGCAAGGCTAGTCGCCTCCAAGGTTCAGCCGCAGGCGTAATGCCCCCATGATGCCTGACGGCGGTGACAGCCGCCCATCCGCGAAAGCAGGTGGGCGGTTCGTTTTTGTGAGCCACGCTGGCGGTCGTCCGCGCGCAGTCTATATTGAGTTCAGACGCCAACGGGGCACCGAGTCATGATCTACAGCGCAACCGCAACGGCCGACGAGCTTTGGTTGATGATCCGGCGCGAAGCAGAAAACGTTGTCGCGCGCGATCCGGTGTTCGGCGCCTCGCTGGCCGCCGCGATTTTCGATCATGCCGATCTCACCGGTGCAGTCTCTCACCAGATCGGCGAGCGGTTGGGGAAAAGCGCTGACGAACGCAAGCGTTTGGCGCGCATTGCCCGCGAGGAATTTGCGGTCTCGCCCGATCTGGTCGAGGCGGCGAGCCGCGACCTGCAAGGCATTGCCGTGCACGATCCCGCGACGAAGGGATTGCTGCCGCCGCTCCTGAACTTCAAGGGCTACGTCGCCCTGCAAGCCTGGCGCGTCTCGAACCGGCTGTGGCGCCAGGGGCGCACCGATTTGGCGCTGCTGCTGCAAAGCCTGTCGTCCGATCGGCTTCAGGTGAGCATCCATCCGTCCGCTTCGATCGGTACTTCGGTATTCCTCGATCATGCCACCGGCATCATCATCGGCGCATTTGCCGTCGTCGGCGACGAGGTCACGATCCTGCAGAACGTCACCATCGGCCGGAACCCATCGGAACCGGAGCGGGCGCCGCGGATCGGCCGGGGCGTCCTGCTCAGCTCGGGGGCCACCATCACGGGCGATGTGAGCGTCGGCGACTTCGCCAAAATCGGCGCGGGCGCGGTGGTCGAGCACGACGTGCCTGGTGGGTGCACCGCGGTCGGCGTACCCGCCCGGTTGACCAATTGCCCGGAGCCCGGGGTTTTCGCCTGACGGCGTCCCCCACGTTAGGCGCGTAACAGATTACGGCCGCAATCTTATCCAAGTTGCCAACTACCGCTCGCTCGCACAGAATCTGTCAGCTGATTCGGCAGATGATCGCTATTAGCGAGGAGATTGCCATGGCATTTTTCAAGCGCGAGCTTGGCCCAATTGAGCGCTTCGAGAATGCACTGAAGGAAAAGCTGGCGGCCCGGCAGAAACTGGCCGACCGGCTGAGCTTCACCGAAGCGGAACTTGCGGAGAAGCGTACCGCGGCCGAGCAACTCGCGGTGGCGGGCGCCGCCGCTTCCCGGCTCGATCGGGCGGAAGCCAGCATGCGCGTGGTCGAGGACCGCGCCAAATCGCTGCGTGCCGCATTGGCGGAGTTCGACGAGCAGGTCGGCTCCGCGGAACGGGCTTTGACCGACGCGAAGGCGCAGCGCGACCGCGATGCCGTCGCTGACGAGATCGAGGCGATGGCCGCGGCCATCGAACGGGCCGCGCCCGGATTTGGCGCCGGCGCCGCGGCGCTGATCGACGCGGTCACCAAGAGTTCGATGTCGATACCGGAAGCGACCCGGTTCTCCACCAGCGTGGACGCGGTGCGCCGCGAGGTTCTCTCGGCGACCGACTTGATATGCTGGGAGTTGCGCTCCGCCGCGGTTCGCACACGTGCGGGTAACGTCAATGTCGCAGCACCTGCGCTATCTGAATCGGATCAGCTGCCGCTGATGGAGATCGACCGGCAATTGATCTACACCCTGCATCCGCTGCGCTGGAAGGAAGGCACCGAGGTGCGCCGAGTCCCGGCCTTCGCGCTGGTCGGGCTGCCGAAGGCGTTGCTGCCCGCGGCGCTTGCTCATCAGCATGTCGACCATCTCAATGCCCGGCGCGTGCAGACCCTGATGCACCTCCATGGCAGCAACGGCCTTCAGGGTGAACTGCAACCCGACGATCCGCAGATCATCGATCTCGACGCGCTGATCGCCGAGGAGACGCCGAGCGTACAGGCCGACGTCGCGTAAGGCGACGTGGGGCGCTCGATCGTCGGTCGTATGTCACGGGGCTGACGCGTCCTGAACCGTGTTCGCGCTCGACACTAAGCGCGGCAACGCTGGCGTTGCCTTTGCTGCCGACTGGTTCCATACATCCCGGCATGACCGAGCCATTGCTGGGGCGCAGCCTCAACCGTCTTGAAGATGCGCGCTTCGTGCAGGGGCGCGGGCGTTACATCGCAGATCTCGCGGCGCCGAACACGCTTCATGGCGCCGTCGTGCGCTCGACCCATGCGCATGCGCGCATTGTCGCGCTAGACGTCGATGCGGCGCGCCGGATGCCAGGCGTCGCGGGCGTGTTCACGGAGGCAGAACTCGCTTCCGACAATATCGGCCCGCTGCCCTGTTCGGTGACGAGTATTCCGATGACCTCGCCGCTGGTGGTGCCGCCCTGTCGCGCGCTGGCACGCGACGTGGTGCGCTATGTCGGCGAGCCCGTGGCATTTGTGGTGGCGGACAGCGCCGAGAGCGCACGAAACGCTGCCGAGGCCGTCATCGTCGAATACGATCCGCTGCCGCCGGTTGTCTCGATCGCGGACGCGGTTCTGCCCGGCGCACCGCAAATCTGGCCGGAGGCAAAGGATAACATCGCGTTCCAGTTCAACCGCGGCGGCATCGAGCCGGTGGAAGCCGCGATCCGCGGCGCCGCGCATGTCGTGGAATGCGAACTGGTCAACAACCGCGTTGTCGCCGCGCCGATGGAGACCCGCGGTGCGATCGGCGAGTACGATGCCGCGAGTGGCCGCCTGCACCTGATGGCTTCGGCCGCCGGCGTGCACGGCATCCGCGACCCGCTCGCCGATGCCGTGTTTCACATCGCCCGCGACAAGCTTCGCGTCAGCATTCCCGATGTCGGCGGCGGCTTCGGGATGAAGAACGTCCTCTATCCGGAACTGGTGCTGGTGCTGTGGGCGGCACGCCGCCTCGGCCGCCAGGTGATGTGGATCGGCGACCGCGGCGAGGACTTTGTCGGCTCCGCGCATGGCCGCAACAGCATCGCCCGTGCCCGGCTGGCGCTGGATCGCAACGGCCGCTTCCTGGCGCTTGAAACAAACGTCCTCGCCAATCTCGGCGCCTACGTCTCGACGGTGGCGCCGGTCGTGCCGACCATGGCGATGGCGAGCGCTATGGGCGGCGTCTACGACATCCCGCTGATCGCGTTTCAGACGCGCGGCGTGTTCACCAACACGACGCCGGTCGACGCCTATCGCGGCGCCGGCAAGCCCGAGGCGAATTACCTGATCGAGCGTTGCATCGACATCGCTGCCGACCAACTCGGGATGGATGCGTTGAAACTGCGGCGCAAGAACATCTTTCGTCGTTTTCCCCATGCAAGTGCGATGGGGCTTACGGTCGAGCGGGGCAGTTTTGGGCATGCGATCGATCACGCGGTGGCGGCAGCCGCAGGGTTCGACGCGCGGCGGAAGAGCTCACGCAAGCGGGGCAGGCTGCGCGGCCTCGGCTATGCCTGCTTTCTCGAAACGGCGCGCGGCACGCCCAACGAAGTGGCGGAAGTGCGTTGTGGCGAGGACGGCCGGATCGACCTAAAGGTCGGCACGCATTCCAACGGCCAGGGTCATGAGACGACCTACGCGCAGATCGCGGCCGATGCGCTTGGCCTGCCGCTGGAGCGCTTTAGATTCCGGCAGGGCGATACCGACGATCTCGACTCCGGCGGCGGCCATGGCGGCGCGCGCTCGATGCACCAGGGCGGCACGGCGCTATTGATGGCGGCCGAGGGCCTGATCGAGAATGCGCGGCGGCTCGCCGCGCGGCTGCTGCAGGCTAGTCCCGATGCGATCAGCTACGAAGCCGGCACGCTGCGCGTCGCGGCGACCGGGCAGGAGATCAGCCTGGACGAGGTAGCGCGCGCCTCCTGGCAATCGCCCGGCGACGATACCGCGCCGGGTCTTGCGCACAAGGCCACGCATCTCTGCGACCGCTACACCTTCCCCAACGGTTGCCATGTTGCCGAAGTCGAGATCGACCCCGCGACCGGCGAGGTGAAGCTGGACCGTTACGTGATCTTCGACGACTACGGCCGCCTGCTGGATCCGCGCCTGACACTCGGACAAGTCCATGGCGGCGTCGTGCAGGGCATTGGACAGGCGCTGTTCGAGCAGGTGCTGTTCGATCAGGACACGGGCCAGATCCTCTCCGGTTCGCTGATGGATTATGCGCTGCCGCGGGCCGGCGATCTTCCCTCGTTCGAAGGCAGCCTGACGCCGGATTTCCCAAGCCGCGCCAACCGGCTCGGCGTCAAGGGAAGCGGTCAGGCCGGCGCCATCGCCGCGCCGGCGACGATCATGAACGCCGTGATGAACGCGCTGGCGCCGCTCGGCGTGCGACATATCGACATGCCCGCAACGCCCTCCCGCATCTGGAGCGCGATCCAGGCGGCTGAATCGCAATCGCGCTAGCGCCGCAGTGCATCATCGTTTGCATGGGTTCCAGGTTGGCAACGCCAACCGAATGGCGTTACATTTCGAATCCACATTTGGTCCCTTCGGTTGCGGCGCGCATGACGTCCTGGAGTATGAGTCCGAAGTACAGGCAGGGAAGGCTGCGGCTCGCCTGTCTTGCTGTTGCAGCTTTGACTGCGCTGATCGCGGCGGGGGATCATGCTGCCGCTCGAGGCGGCGCGAGCGAACGCGCGATGGAGTCCGTCCAGTCGCGCAGCGCCGGCGATCCGGTCATGGCGATCGTTTCGCTTCGTAGCCAGCGCATCACCGTCTACGACGCCAAGGGATGGATCCTGCGGGCGCCGGTGTCGAGCGGCTCGAAGGGGCGCGAGACGCCCGCCGGGATCTTCAGCGTCATCCAGAAAGTCGAGGAGCATTACTCGAACCTGTATGACGACGCCTTCATGCCGCACATGCATCGCATCACCTGGTCGGGCATCGCCCTCCATGGCGGCGTGCTGCCGGGGCGTCCGGCGTCCCATGGCTGCGTGCGGCTGCCCTTTGACTTCGCCGAACGCCTGTTCGACGTGACCGCGATGGGCATGCGGGTGATCGTGTCGCCCAGCGATGTGACGCCGGTCGATATCGCCCATCCGCTGCTGTTCCAGCCCAGGCCGGGCGTCGCTACCCTTGCGGCCTCCCGTGCCGCAGAGGCAGAGGAGGCTACGAAGAAGGCGGCCGAGGCGCGATCGGCTGCCAGCGCAGCATTGCGCGAGGCCACGCAGGCGAGGGCACCGGTTCGCGCGGCCGAAAATCAAAGGCGCGCGGCCGAGACGCAACTGGCTGCCGCGGAGGCCAAACTACTTGTCTCCAGCATTTCGACGGATGCAAGGGAACAGGCCGAGGAAACCAAGGCGCAGGCAATTGCCAGGATTGCGGAACTGCAGCTGCAATGGGACGTCGCCAACGTGGACCTGCAACTGCGGCTCGATGCCGCCACGGCTGCACGCGATGCCGCCGCCACCGCAGAGACGGCGCGCACCGCGGCGGCCGAGGCGGCCCGCCAGGCCGCGCGCGAACTTCAGCCGGTATCGGTGCTGGTCAGCCGCAAGACCCAGCGGCTCTATGTCCGGCAGGCCTTCAGGCCCATCCTGGAAAGTCCGGTCACCATCGCAGATCCTGAGCGTCCGATCGGCACCCACGTCTTCACCGCCACCGAGCGCACGGCCGACGGCGCCAGCCTGCGATGGAACGTCGCCTCGATGGTCGGCATCAGTGGCCGCGACGATGAAACGGCCCCGTCGACCCCTGACCGCGCCAAGGCCGCGCTCGACCGCATCGTGATTCCGCAGGACGCATTGGATCGCATCGCAGCCATCGCGCCGCGGTCCTCCCTGATCGTCACCGACGAGGGCGTGAGCCCGGAAACCGGCAAGGGCACGGAGTTCGTGGTGGTGCTGAGCGGCGAGCCGCAAGGCGGCATCAAGAAGCGGCGACGCAACCCGGGCAATGAATTCCGCTACGCGCGCCAACGCGGCCACCACTATTGGCAGCCTTTTGGAAGTCCCTTTCTCAACTGGTGAGCCGCCGTTCTTCGTGCGGCGTCCGCCTCGATAACGGTCCGGCAATGCGATATCCTGGAACAGCCGGCCTGGTCCGCGCACGCGGTGCGGCGCGGGCTGCCACGCGCCACGCGCCAGACCCGGCTTTTCAGGAACTCAGCGACTGCCGAACGCCGTCTCACCGGTCCTGCGGATCGCCTTCACCAATGCGGCTTCGTTGGACCGGACGAACAGGAAGCGGGCTGCCACGGGTATTTGCGCGTCGGCGCTGCCGTCCCGGCCGATGAGGACCAATCCTGCGCCGCCATTGGCAACGGTCAAAATGACCGGCTCGCCCGTCCACGTCCTGATCGGCTCCATGCCGATCACAAATTCGCCGATCGGCTGATCGAGAAATTGCAGCCGGAGTTGCGGCGCGACCTCCGCTGCCGCGAGCCCGAAACCCGATTGCCGGGCGCGCGCATAAATGTCCGCGAGCCGCGCAGTGTCAGTTTGAAAGCCGAGTTCGGCTGCCGACACCGCAAAAAGCGCGACATTGGCTCGCGTCGTGCCGACGGTGAAGGCCGGCCGCGCCAGCACTTCCTCAGCCAGGCTTCCGATGCTGCAGCCTGCCGTATCGAGCGCGGTAAGAAGCGCAAACGAATTGGCGAACGTCCCTGTTGTGATCGTTCGCCACACCGGGACGGCGAACGCGGTGGTGACTGGAATTGGCTGGGTACCGGCTGGGGGCGTCGTCTTTAGCGTCAACCCATTCCGCAGGACGTCTCGCGCCGTGCATTGAGCACGAGCTTCGCTCGCGAAGACGACGATGCACGCGGTGCAGAACATCGCAATGAGAGCAGCGGCTCCTTGTCTCCGTATCGAACGATGCGGTATGGCGCGGTAACCGCTTTCCTTGCCAGCAGTTTGGTCCATGACGACCTACTTGCGCATGCCATTGCGCATGCCAATTCAATCCGACAATTTCTTCAGCATGGTGCGCCTGCGGGATCGCGGCAGCGCTAGCCTGCTATTCAAGAAATAAGCGTGGGTCTCACTGCAATCTGAGTTCTCAAAACGACCAGGTTGAGAACAGCTTGCCAAACGGTTGCGGGACCGACGCGATATCGGATCGAAGGATAATACGGTCGTGCTTTGCGATGTGTGAATTGGCTTACATCACTCAGAACGTTTCCTTGCCGGTATGTCCGCTTGTCGGCACTCTCGATGAAGACTAATTGAACGCAAACCAGGCCTTGGCAACGAACGTCGCGCCGCACCAGTTCGAGACAAGGCCATCCGGGTTGGTGACGAGATTAACGCGGCCACCTGGCCGCGCATTTGGATCGCCTGTAAAGACAAAGCAGTTCTCTTTCGACAGATTGGTGTCGTAGTAGCGCAGATCGAGGTTGAAGGCCTTGTGGGTAAAGGTCACGCCGATCTGCCAATTGAGATAGGCAGGCAATGGGAAGCCGCCGAGTTGCAGCGCCTGGTCACCGAACCAGGAATAGCCGGCAGCAGTCGTGAATGATGCGGCCAGGTTCTGCGGCAGCAGCCGGCCCGGGACGTCGTAGCCCACCCCGGCCGCTACATACTGGCTCCAGGCGCCGGTGTTGGAGACATTCGGTGAATAAGCGTAGCCGCCGGCGACGCGGACGTTTTCGCCGATGCTTCGATCGCCGCGGATAACGGCCTCCGAATAATTGATACCGTTGGTCTCGCCGGGAAGCCTCTCTCCGGGATAGGCAAAATAGGTCACACCGAAATCGAGATTGATCGTGGCGATCTTCGGGCGGATGCCGGTTGCAAAAGTGAATTCAGCGGCCGGTTGGGTCGGCAGATTGATGGTGGCGACCGTGGTGCCGGCGTATAGCGCGCCAAATCTTGTTTCGAAGGCGGCGCCGGCCGCAGGCCCATGATCGGAGAGCGTCGTCCCGCGATAGATGTAGTCGGATGCAAATCCGGCGCGGGCACTGAATTCGACCTCGTTCCCAGACGTTGCGTGGTTGGTGTCGGCCGCGGACCATCCGCGATTGCCAAGGCCGATCGCGCCGGCCGGGCTGGGGGTTTCGGCATGCGCCAGACCACCGGTCATTGGCGCAAGCCACAACCCAATCAACGCAGCGATCGAGGCACCGCCCGCACGCTGAACCGTTGCAACGCCTCGCTGCCGCACTGTCGATTACCCTCCAAGAGCTACCGCGACGCCAACCAGCGCACCACCAACGGCCACCATCGAAAGTCCCGCCGCCCAGGGCCGCAGCCCGCTATGAATTCCGAACACGTAGCCGCAGCAGAACAGCATCACGATGGCGACGGCGTAGGAGACGCGCAGCGCCAATCTGGCGTCGCTCAGAAGCATGAACGGGATCACCACCGGGAAGGTCGAGAGGAAGCTCAACAGGCAAAGACCCACCGCTCCGGTCCAGTCGCGCTTCGTCAGCCCCGGCCCGGGGGACGGCTCGGGCAACTGCTGCAATTTCTGCCGCATCACTTCCAATTGCTCCAGGGGCAGGATCGCCGCCAGTTCCCGCGGCAGCGCTTGGGCGATGACGCGCCGGGCTGTTTCGGGATCCGGCGCCTGCCGGATCGCGCGCAGTGTCAGAATCTTGTCTCCCCGGATGTTGATGCGTGCCAACAGGTAGAGACCGCCGTCAACAATACCCCAGGCCAGATTGCAGCCGAGCGCACCGATCAGCATCGTTCGGATATTGATGTTGGCCCCGGTCGCAACGCCGAGAGAGCAGATGAAGGTGAGCGCCATGATCAGGCCGAACAAGGTCTCCGAGATCCGTTCCATCGGATCCAGCACGTTACCGGAAGGAGTGTCTGAGACCTCTGACATCTCAATCAAACGCCCATGGCTTGATCTTCAGATGGCTCTTAGGATGGCTTGATCTTCGGAGGTAGTTTGCCGACTATTTTCTTCCGGCGAAGGAGACCTTCCTTCGCAACATTGGCGCGGGGCACCGCACCGGGCTTCGCGGCGCGATCGAACCCTCGGACTTTACCTTCGACGCGCACGCCGCCCATGAAAGCCGATGATGCGTAGGATATCGCCAGAAGTCAAAGCCATTGATGACCGCGTGATCCGCGATCTGTCGGCACGATACTGAAATGCCGTCGTCGCTTCATGCCCGTTCATGGGGCTAGGAGAGACGTCCGCCAGACCTGGAACGGACCTCGCCACCCCTCTTCCGGAATCGCGGCCTCTGCTGCTATGATCGCCTCCGGGAGGGCGAGCATGAGGCGTCGCGAGTCCATTTGTGTTTTTGGTAATCTCGCTTCGGGGATTTGGCCCCGCCGCCGCACATTCATCCTTGCCATGGCCGCTGTGTTGCTGCTGCCGGTCGAGGCCAGCCACGCCGGCTGGCTGTCGGATCTCTTCAAGGGCTCACCGAAGCAGGGTAAATCCGCCAGACAGGGCAAGCCACCGAAGCACGTCGCCTCGCCCAAGCCGGCCACTGCAGCGAAACGCGCAGCCTCGCCAAAGCGTACCGCCTCGCCCAGGCGTCAGAATGTAAAGCTTGCGGCGCTGGGGCCGGTTCAAATCGGTCCTGCCGCGTTCAAGCCGGCCGCGGCTCGGTGCGATCCCGCAAAATTCCGGATCGTTCTGGATGTCGGGCATACCGCCGAATCGGAAGGCGCGATCAGCGCCCGCAACGTCTCCGAGTTCGTCTACAATCGGCGGCTGGCCAGGGAGATCGAGGAAAAGCTGAAGGCCGCGGGTTTTGCCGAGACCAGACTGCTTCTGACCGAGGGCAAGGCGAGGCGCAGCCTCGTCAAGCGCGTCGACGCCGCCAACGACATGCGCGCGGATCTCCTGCTGTCGATCCATCATGATTCAGTGCCCAGCAAATTCCTCGAGGCGTGGGAATTCGAGGGCAAGAAGAGCCGCTTCAGCGATCGCTTCAGCGGATACTCCGTGTTCGTTTCCCGCATCAATCCGGACTTCAAGACGAGTTTCGCCTTCGCCGAACTGATCGGCCAGGAAATGAAAGCGCAGGGCCTCGACTATGCCAAACAGTATTCGCAAGCGATCATGGGCCGCTATCAGCGTGAGCTGTTGAACAAGGAGACCGGCGTCTATCGCTACGACGAACTGATCGTGCTCAGAAAGACCCAGATGGCGGCCGTGCTGCTGGAAGCGGGCTCGATCATCAACCGCGACGAAGAGCTCCAGATGAATTCGCCGGAGCGGCGGAACATCATCAGCAGCGGTGTCGTGGCGGCCATGAGGACATTTTGCGAGCCGCGATGGGCCATGCTCGGTCCGCTCTGACGGTCCGGCGTCATCGCATACGGACCCCGCCTGCCGGACTCAGCTCTTGGATGGCTTCCTGACCTCCTCGAATTTGGCGAGCGCGCGTTCGAACTTTTCGTTGAACAGCCACATCGCATCGAGAATTTCGCGGAAGGTTGCGGACGTTTTGGCCCGGTCGGCCTGTCCGAAGGTGAACATGCTGTTGTTGCGCAGGTAGCCCATGATGCGCGGATCGGAAACCCGGTAGTCGAGCAGGTTGCGCGAGCCGAGTGCCGATTTGGTCGGGCTCGGAATGATCTGTATCAGCTCGAACAGCTTCATCTGGTCGATCGGATCCGGCAGCGCCTTCACGATACCAGGTATCTTCGGGAAGATATCCGCGTGTGCGTTCATCAGGCCGTCGCGCACGGCGGTCCAGTGGTTGTAGCGATGGTCGATATTGCCGGCCCGTGCCTCTTCCTTGTCGTCGCGCGCGTTGAGTGCGGGGTCGAACGCCGCGATCGATTTCTTGATCGCAGCCCATTTCCTTCGCCCGTTTTGATCCTCGGGCACGCCGGTTTGCAAACTGCCCTTGTACTTGTTCGAGCGTGCATTGCCGATGTTCTGATTGCCGTTGGTCTCGGCAAAGAACAGTCCGAGGCTGATGCGGCCTGCGATTTCAGCATTGGCCGCATCGAGGCCCCTGGCGCGCGCAATCGCGGTGCCGAGATCGGCGACGTCCTTGAACGGCGTGTCCGAGTTCTGCGCGCTGGCAGGCGGCGCCTGCATCAGGTCGAAAAGTTTTCGGTACTCGTCAAGCAGCGGTTCATTGTCGGCGCTGAAATACGCCGGCGGGATGCCGTATTTGTTGGGTCCGCCAATTCTGGACGGCATTGCGTCGGTGAGATCCTTGTAGGCGCTGATCATGTTGTTGCGCGCGAGGTAGAGCGCCTGTCCCGGCAGGTTCGGCAACGGTTGCTTCGAATTGATCTGCGCGCGCCGCTGGGCGAGCACCTGTTCAAACTGGCTTTTCGAATTGTTGTACGCAGCGAGCGCATCCGATTGCTTCTTAGTGAGTGTCTCGGCCATTGCAGGTGACATGACGCCGATGGCGGCCACAGCGGCGATGCAGGCCGGCGCCGTGAAGAAAAGTTTGAGAGCAATCGCGGCCGCGGTACGGTTGTTCATTGCCATGGCAATTCCTCATGCCCTTTCATCGAACTTATCGGATCGTAAACAACGAACGCGCGGCCCGGCGAGGCGAAAGTTCGAGCCGCTAACGCTTGGAAAACCATCCGACTGCTTTCGGACCGGCGCTAACGAATCGAAAATCGTTCTGGCTCAATTTGTCTCAAACAGTAGCTGAAGCCAGCCGGGAGACCAGACAATGAATCGGGAAGCCGTCCTCGAAAACGTCCGCCGCTATCGCGCCATTGCATCGCTGCACCGGCAGACCGCGGCCTTCAGGCCCGACCAGAGCTGGTCGCTGCTGGGGCAGGCCAGGGAGTGGGAGTGCCGCGCCATTGCGGAGCTGGAATCCTACTTCGAGGGCATTGCCGGCACCGTGCAGCATTTCTCGAACATGCGCCTCGCCGCCGGCGATACCCATGCGATGGCGTAAGGCGGCTTAAGGTCGTTTCCGGCCCAAGCGGGCAAAAGCCGGCGCGTCGCGCCGTCGGGCACGTTCCGGAAGCGCCTCTGTTAACTTTACGTCTTAACTAACAATTAATTATGTCTTTGCGGGCACGAAGGGCCCGGCATAGCGTCGCTGGAAATGCTGCTCGGGTACCTCAGAAAGGGGTGAGTGCCATGTCCTATCGAACGATGTTGATCGCGTCCCTCAGTGCCGTCGCGCTTCTCCTTGCCGGGAGCGAGACTTTTGCCGATCCGGGCGCCGGGCGCGGCGCAGGCGCTGCTCCGCAGCGGCCGTCCTTCCCGCAAATGCCCGGGCGGTCGTTGAATCATCACCATCATCAGGGTCACCGGGGCGTAGGCGGGTTCTGGCCGGCAGGCGGAGGCGTGTTCTACGGCCTGCCGAACGAGAGCTACGAACCCGCGCCAGTGGCGCCGCCGCTCAAGCTGTCCGACGACATCCGGTTTACCTGCGTCTACGACATCCCCTGGGATTACGTGCACCGGTGTCCGCAGTATAACGGGCCTCGATAACGCTCCTGATTCAAACCGGGCCGCCTATCGAGGCAATCGGAAGTAGCGAAGCAGTTGAATACCGACTATGCTCGCTCCGTCGCAGAGTACGTCGGATAGGTTTTCGTATCGGAGGACCGTCATGACCAACGCTTCACAGACCATTGATCCCCGAGTCGGCCCGGATACGGCACCGCTGCGCGCCAAGTGGGGCTGGATCGTCGCCCTCGGCGTCGTCTATACGGTCGCCGGGTTCATCGCGCTGGGTAGCGTGGCGATGGCCACCGTTGTAAGCGTATTCGTTGTCGGCGTGATGATGATCGTGGCCGGTGTCGCCGAAGTCATCAGCGCCTTCCAGATCAAGAGCTGGGGCAAATTCCTGCTCTGGGTGCTGCTCGGCCTGCTCTATGTCGTGGCCGGCTTCGTCACATTCCAGAATCCGCTGCTGGCGGCCGTGCTGCTCACCCTGATCCTCGGCGCGTCGCTGGTGGCCTCGGGGATCATGAGAATTATTCTGGCCTTCAGCATGAAGCGGGAAACACCCTGGATCTGGGTGGCGCTTTCAGGGGCGATCACGCTGCTGCTCGGTGTGCTGATCCTGATGCGCTGGCCGGTCTCGAGCGTTTACATCCTCGGCCTGTTCCTTGGCATCGATCTCATCATGGCCGGCGCGAGCTGGGTCGGAATTGGTCTCGGGCTGCGCCGCGCCCGTTGAACTGCAGGCGGTGGACTGCGCGGCCCGCGCGTTGGGCCGACGATATGGAGGGCGCACATGCGCTGGATCTACCTCACCGTGATCGTTCTGTTCGCCGCCGCGACGCTCGTCTTCGTGCTGCAGAATTTCGAGATCGTCACTATGACCTTTCTCGGCATCAATGCCCGCGTTCCGCTCGCGCTGCTGGTCGCCGTCGCCTATCTCCTGGGCGCGGTGACGGGCGGCAGCCTGCTGGCGCTGCTGCGCCGATCCTATGAAGGATCCAGGAGCGTGATGGGCTAGCGCGGGACTTCACCGCTCTAGCACCGGCAGCGCCTTTGAATCCCGGCCACCATGACGGATGCAAAATAGTCCAGTTTGATCTTACGCGGCCCATTGTGCGCGGCGCGGCTGTTGCTCGGTATAGCGCCTGAGCGCCTCATACTCCTTCATCATGCGCCGCTGGAAGCGTTCACGTTCCTCCTCGGATCTCGCGGTGTCGCGAAGCCAGCGGTAGTGATCGATCATCTTCCGATGACCTCGTACGACGAAGGTTTCCAGATCAAACATGGCGCCCTCAGGCCGCAGCTTGAGGAGCAGATCGGGCCGCCGGCAGCGTGAAGGGCAACATCTCGGCTGAGAGTGCGTCCATCGCCGATTGCTCCTCCTGCAGGCGGCGCTCGATATAGCTCCGTTCCAGCTCCGTCAGCCTGGTCGCGAGCAGGCGGCGGTAGCGATGGATATTGTTGCGGTGGACGCGCAGGCGGGTGAGGGTTTCATCGATCATCATCGTCTCCGTGACGGTCTTCGTGCTTTTCCCAAAAGTAGCAAGTGGCCAAGCCGCCGCCCGAAAGCCGGGGCTCTCGGGCATGAGCTTCATCCTTTGTCACGCAGCGGCGCGCCGTTCGACTGAGCGCAGCCGCATCGGCTTGCCGCCAGGCGGATTGCGCGGGCCGCCTCCGTCCAGCGCGCAAAGCGCATCGAGAATGTCGTCGATGTGCACTGGCGCCTTCAGCCCGTCGGGTGCCCGCAAGGCAGGGCAGGATGCGATGGCGGATGCATCGGAAGCCCAGGAAGCAAGGATGGCTCGCTTCTCTGCCAGGCTGAGCGTTGGGTCGGCGACGACATCGCGCGGATGGTCGAACACCGTGCCGGGGTGAAGAAGGGCGTTGAAGTCGAAAATATTGTCGGTCGCGGGCGTCGTCCGCATAGCTGCCTCCATTGAATGACGCATTGGTGATGCCGCGCGGGAGGCCCCGCGCGGCGTTGGTCGGTCCAGGCCGTTGCAAGATTACGCGGCCCTGGACTCGATCTGGGTGACCTTGCCGGGCGCATCCCCGTTGATGGCGATGCGGCGCGGCTTCATGGCCTCCGGGATCTCGCGCTGCAGCTCCACGAGAAGCAGTCCGTTCTCGAAGCGCGCGCCCTTGACCTCGACGTGGTCCGCAAGGGTGAACTGGCGCTTGAAGTTCCGCGTCGAGATGCCGCGATGCAGGAAGGTCTTTTCTTCCTTCTCCGCCCTCTGCCCTTCGAGGGTCAGGACGTTCTGCTCCGCGGTCAGCGTCACTTCGTCCGGCGTGAAACCGGCGAGCGCCACCGAAATCTGGAAGCGGTTATCGTCCAGCCGTTCGATGTTGTAGGGGGGAAAGCTCTCTTCCGCGGTCCGCTGGACCTCGTCGAGAACGTTGAACAGGCGGTCGAAGCCGATGGTCGACCTCCACAGGGGAGTCCAATCATACCTCATAGCCAAATCCTCCTGAGAGCAAGATGGGTACGAGCCGGCGCCGGACACCTGCCGGCGCCCGCCTCAACTTCGGGGCCCGAAAGGCGCCCCGACCGCACCGTGTGCGGCGACCAAAAGAATTGTCAGGCCGGGAAAAAGTTCAAGGGGGATTTCAAAAAATTTTTGCCATCCAGGGTTTACCCCCGGTGAACGGGGCAGCTCTGGTCGGAATTGCCAGACGAGAAAGGCCGGCTAAATTTTTCCGAGTATTTCCCGCTGAACCATACGGTGTAGGGCCCGTAAGCTGGAGGTCAAGTCATGCAGCGACGCCGATCCAAACCTCATTCGTTTGAAGAACAGCTTTCCCGTGAGAAAGCTCGCCTGGAAGCGCAGCTTGCTGGTTCACCCGTGGGTCCCGAGCGCGACGCACTGATAAGGAAGATCAGGCAGATCGAGACCGCCTCGCACATCAACGAATGGCTTTCGTCGCCCGGCCTGCAGCCACCCGGCCGATGAAAGACTATCAAGCGCAGATCGAAAAGTTGCGGAGGACGCCGCCAAATGCGCCCGCATCCGCGACCTTGCGTCTGACAAACCCAAGCATGCGATGTCCGATCGCCTTGCCAGTCACCTCACCGTTTTGGCGGACCAGGTCGAGATGGCGATGATCGATCGCGGCAAGCGCGGGCATTGACGCGTAAACGTCAGACCTCCCCGCTACGCGTCGTAACGATCCGGATATGGACAGGACCGTCCATGGTGTCCTGAATATAGTTCTGTGCGGATGCGATCAGGTGCTCGATGGCGGCATGGTTGTACGAGGGATGCTTTGGGTTCAGGTGCAGGTCGGTTTCGAGAATCATGACTTGAGTAGACCCTGAAGGTGAGACCTCGACGGCGAACGATACGAACGATACGTGCGGGGCTTTGAAGGGCATCTCGAGGTCTCCTCTATTGCAGGCGTCGGATGTAGTTGGCACCCCAGCCAAGACCGAGCGTGGCTGCCGCAAGCGAGCCCAGCAGCACGCCCAGTTTCGCCGCGTTCAACAACGCTTCATCGGAGAAGGCGAGCATCGCGATGAAGATCGACATGGTAAAGCCGATCCCGGCCAGCAGGCCGACCAGGCAAACGCCGCCCCACGAAACATCAGGTGCAAGCCGACCCCAGCCAAGCCGCACTGCAATCCAGGTGGCGCCGACGATGCCAAGCGGCTTTCCCGCGATCAGGGCTGCGGCGGTGCCCAGCATCACGTAATGGGCGGAAGTGGAAAAATCGGTCCCTGTCAAGGTAACGCCGGCGTTCGCCAGGGCGAAGATCGGCATGATGCCGAAGGCGACCCAGGGGTGCATCGCCATCTGCACCCGCGACACCGGTGGCAATAGTTCACGATTGGCCACGCGAAGATCGCGCAGCGGTCGCTGTAGTCGGTGCGAATCCTTCCTCTCGACCGCATCGCTGCTCTGCAACTGCTTGAGCACGCGCGAAACGATCTCCAGCGGGTGTTCCCTCATGGGTATCGGCCGCGCCGGGGTCATCAGGCCGAGCGCGACGCCGGCAAGGGTTGGGTGGACCCCGGCCATCAGAAAGCCGGTCCAGACCAAGGAGCCCGGCAAGAGATAGGCTAGGGCGGAACCGATACCCATTCGCTGAAGGCCAAGCACCGCGACGAGACCAAGTGCGGCGACAGCGAAACCGCTGAACTGAATTCCGCTGGTGTAGAACACGGCAATGATCAGCACCGCGATGATATCGTCGATGATGGCGAGAGCGAGCAGGAAGACTCTCACATTGACGGGAACCGATCGCCCCAGAAGCGCGAGCATGCCGACGGCAAAGGCGATATCTGTCGCGGTTGGAACCGCCCATCCCTGGCTTCGAGCCGGATCGCTGTTCAAGCTCAAATAGATGATTGCGGGAACGATGACGCCGCCGATCGCCGCGATCAGCGGCAGAACCGCCTGATCCGGTTTGCTCAGTGCCCCTTCATGGATCTCGCGGCGAATCTCCATGCCCACGACCAGGAAGAACAAGGTCATCAGCGCGTCGTTGACCCAGAAATGCAGCGAACGGGAGAATACGTATTCACCGAAACCGACGGTGACCGGCAGGTGCCAGAAGGCATGATAGCTGTGGGCGAATGGAGAGTTCGCCCATATCAGCGCAACCGCCGCGGCAACCAGAAGAACGGCGCCGCTGACGGCCTCGACATGCAGGAATCTGTGAAGGGTACCGAGGGCCTGTTCCGCCAGCCGTTGCGGTCGCGGCAGGTCTTCGAATGAAGGACGATTGTTCATGGGGCACGCGCTCTCCGCGTGGCGGCCCGACCATCGCTCGACCTGCCGCTGCTACACGCAGCGAACACCCATGGTCGTGTTCTACACGGCTGCGACGTCGAGGCAACCATATTCGAAGGCGTATTTCAGAGGCTGCGAACCGCGTCACGTGGTGTCCGGAGGCCGACCGGCGAGCGCCGATGGCTTTATGACATTCCTATACGGCCGACCGGTTCCTCCCATCGATTTCATACGCCGCCGGAGCGATCTCTTGCCGAAGGCCGAAGATTGCGGCCGAACGCGCTGATCACCTTTGTCGGCGCTCCCAGTCGATCTGGAGGATCAAAGCGATGACTGACATTGAATCCAGGCCAGCCACCACTGTAGCGCTCGATACCGATCCGCTGGCATCGGTATGGGCGCGGTATCTTGCCGCGATTGCCATGACGGCCGCGGCAGCCATCGTGGCCATCGCGGTCGACAGCAAGGTGCATATCCCCAACCTGTCGCTGGTGTTCGTCATTCCCGTGATCATCGCCGGCATCGGTCTCGGCCTCGGTCCGTCGCTCTGTGCTGCCGTCGCTGGAGCTCTGTCGTTCAATTTCTTTCTCACGGAGCCGCGTTATTCTCTGGTCGTCGACGACCCGTCGAACATCTGGGCGATCGGACTGCTGTTTGTCGTCGGCCTCATCGCAAGCGGCGTTGCATTCACATCGCGACGGAGGGCGGAAGATGCGAAACGGCTGAGAATGCGGGCGACCATTGTCCAACGATACAGCCGGGACGTCGCGGCGGCCGATAGTATAAATTCGATCCTTTCAATCACGTCCCGGTCCCTCGCGGCTCTATTCCGAGCGCCGGCGGTGGCGATGCTCGTCGCGGATGACAAGGTCGTTTACATCAAGCGAGCCGGTGACATGGAACCGCAGGAAGCGGAGCTTGGCGCGGCGAGGTCGTCCCTGGTGACCGGATCTGTCGTGCGCGGTGGCGTCTATCCTAACGAAACCTCGCGATTCGATTTCTGGCCCGTACGAACGGCAGACGGCAGAAATGCCGTTCTCGGACTTGCATTCGATCAGGACGAGCGCCCAGCGGCCCCGGATACGCCAGTCGAGACCATAGCGAATGTTTTGGCGCTGGTGCTCGATCGCCAACGCCGATGAAGAGTGACTGGAGAACGTCATCCGGAAGCAGACGTCCATCCGCCTGACGGGCAAATCACTTCCACATCGGACACCGTCACGGCGTCTATACCCTCGCACAAAAATATTCCGCTCGCGGCGTCGGGCAAATCAGTGATTTAATTCCGCGCGTCTCACCCGTTACGAGGGGCGGGTCGCGATCGTCACGAACGCGCGGTGGGATGCGGTGGACGCGGAATGCGCGAGACGTACGCGCAGGAAACGTACGGCGAAGTCGTGTGGTCCTGACGCCGCGGTGCTGGCGTCAAGTTACGCAGAAGTATCTGCGTGGCGACAGTGGCAAAAGAGCCGTTCACTGGGGAGAGCACGAAGTAAGCCGTAAAGCCACTGCGCAGGGAAGGCCGGAGTGTTCCGCTGAACCTGTATGCTCGTGTGCATTTTTGTTTGCGCAATTGGCACGCGAGACCGCGGGTGCAGCGTGCACCCGGTCTTCCCTGCGCCCTCGGATTTGAGAGAGGGCAAATGAAGAGACAAACCTCGGGCAAAACATGTCGCGAGATCGCGAAGTCATATCCAACTGTCATCCCCGCCACCGGGTCGGCCGAATGGCCGCCCGATGACAGGCTCCGGCGGGGATCCAGCATTCCAGAGGCAGCAGTGATTGAACCGAGAAGCCGCGGTGTACTGGATCCCCGCCTGCGCCGGGATGACGATCTCCGGTGGCCGCGAGTTCTGAATCGCTCCGAGGGCCCGGACCATCATGGAACCGGGCCTGGAACCGCTCTAACCGCCTACCCCGCCTCGTTTTCCGGCACCCAAATTCTCCTTTGGTAACCGAAAGTTAACCAAGCTTAGCGTTTGGTTAGGGACAGAATTTCGCGCGCATAGCCCTCGTTTTGACATGTTGGCAGGGGAAGCAGGATACGGCTTTCGGCGGGCCCCCCATGCGACACCCAGAGAGGCTATCGCGCTGGCGCATATCGCCGCGCCCGACGCGCGGCTGTGAAACCGGCAGCCGTTTGCTCCCGGAGGAAATAGGGACACTTGCGTTGAGAGGATACCGCTCATGAATCCCGCCGACGTGGCTCCGGCAGCCCTGCCGTTGGTCTCCG